>JBKOZM010000089.1:0-22027 GCA_046725855.1 Chloroflexota bacterium
CTCCTTCTACGTGCCGCATTTCCTCATCAAAGAGGACCTGATCCCGATCACCGCCGACGAGTCACCCAGCGAGCTGGAGATCACCGTCACCGACGTCGGCACGTATGGTGGCCAGTGCGCCGAGTTCTGCGGCGACCTGCACGCGAAGATGACCTTCAGCGTGCAGGCCATGACCCGCGCCGACTACGACGCCTGGCTACAGGGAGCCCACGAGAGCCCGCCTCCACCGTCGGCATCGGTCCAGCCCGGAGGCACCGTCCTGCAGCTGTCAGCCGCCAACATCGCCTACGACACGCTGACGCTGACGGCACCGGCCAACGAGGCGTTCACGATCCACTTCGAGAACCAGGACAGCGTGGAGCACAACGTCGCCATCCTCCGCGACGACGAGCGGCTCTTCACCGGCGACACCATCACCGGGCCGGACGCCACGATCGACTACGTCGTCCCGCCCCTCCCGCCGGGCGAGTACACCTTCCAATGTGATATCCACCCCATCCCCGACATGACCGGCACGCTGACGGTCGAGTAGCCGCAGGAGCTGAGCGCGACATGGCAACCACCACGCTGACGCCGCAGGCGGAGACCTACCACCGCTCGTGGGTCATCGACTGGCTGACAACCGTCGATCACAAGAAGATCGGCGTGCTGTACATCGTCAACAGCTTCCTGTTCTTCTTCGCCGCCGGCGTCCTGGCGCTCGTCATCCGCAGCGAGCTGGCGGTGCCGGGCCTCCAGTTCCTCGACGAGAAGACCTACAACCAGGCCTTCACGATGCACGGCACGATCATGATCTTCCTGTTCATCGTGCCGGTCCTGTCCGGCTTCGCGAACTACGTCGTCCCGCTCCAGCTGGGCGCGCCGGACATGGCCTTCCCGCGTATCAACGCGCTCAGCTTCTGGCTGCTGCCGCTGGGCGGCGGCCTGATCTTCACCGGCTACCTGTTCGGTGGCGCGGCGGCCGAGGGCTGGACCGGCTACGTCCCGCTCTCGAACGCCACCTACGCCGCCGGCGTCGGCACCGACCTGTGGCTGATCGGCCTGACCCTGGTCGGCACCGCCTCGATCCTGGGCGCCGTCAACATCATCGCCACGATCTTCAAGATGCGGGCGCCGGGCATGACCCTGATGCGGATGCCGATCTTCTGTTGGACGGTGCTGGTGACGGCGGTCCTGATCCTGCTGGCCACGCCGGTGCTGACCGCCGGCCTGATCGCGCTCTTCATCGATCGCAACTACGGCGGCAGCTTCTTCGACGCCACCGCCGGCGGCCACCCGATCCTGTGGCAGCACATCTTCTGGTTCTTCGGCCATCCGGAGGTCTACATCGTCATCCTGCCGGCGATGGGCGTGGTCAGCGAGATCCTGCCGGTCTTCAGCCGCAAGCCGCTATTCGGCTACCGGGCCTTCGTGTTCGCCACCATCGCCATTGGGCTGCTCAGCTTCAGCGTGTGGGCGCACCACATGTTCACGACCGGGCTCGTGTTCCTGCCCTTCTTCGCCTTCATGACCGCGCTGATCGCGGTGCCGACCGGGGTGAAGATGTTCAACTGGCTGGCCACCCTGTGGCGCGGCTCCATCTCGCTCACCACCCCGATGCTGTTCGCCCTCGGCTTCGTGAGCATGTTCCTCATCGGCGGCATCACCGGCGTCATGCTGAGCGCGCCGGCGGTCGACTTCCACCTGCAGGACACCTACTTCGTGGTGGCTCACCTGCACTACGTCTTCTTCGGCGGGTCGGTCTTCGGTGTCTTCGCGGCAACCTACTTCTGGTTCCCGAAGATGACTGGCCGCCGCCTGAACGAAGGGCTTGGCAAGGTCCACTTCTGGATCCACTTCATCGGCTTCAACCTGGCCTTCTTCCCGATGCACATGATGGGCATCCAGGGCATGCCGCGCCGCGTCTCCGACTACTCGCCCGACGCCGGCTGGACGCTCTGGAACATGATCTCCTCGGTGGGCGCCTTCATGATCGCGATCAGCGTCCTGCCGTTCCTGATCAACGTCATCGCCACCTTCATCAACGGCGAGCGCGTGGGCGACGACCCGTGGGAAGCGAACACGCTCGAATGGGCGACCAGCTCGCCGCCGCCGCCATACAACTTCGACCGGCTGCCGCCGATCCGCAGCGAGCGCCCGGTCTTCGACCTGCGCCACAAGCACGATGCCGAGCAGCTCGCCGAGGAGGAGGGGCCATGAGCGTCGAAGCGCCGACCGCCATGAGCGCCGACATCACCACCCGCGTGGAGCTGGCTCATCGCGAGGCCGGCATGCCGACCCCGCTGGTCGGGATGCTGCTCTTCATCGCCAGCGAAGTGATGTTCTTCGGCGGGCTGTTCGCGGCCTACTTCAACGCGCGTGCCGGGTTTGTGGGTGAGTGGGGGCCGCCGCACCCGGCCGAGCCGCTCGAGATCCTGCCCATCGCCCTGCCGCTGACCATCATCCTCGTCAGCTCGAGCGTGACCATGCAGCTCGGGGTGTGGGCCATCCGCCGCGGTGACCAGCGCCGGATGCGCTTCTGGACGGCGATCACCCTGATCCTCGGCGTCGGCTTCGTGGCCGGCCAGCTCTACGACTACTCGACGCTGGGCTTCGGCATCAGCGATGGGGTGTTCGGCACCGTGTTCTACACGCTGACCGGCTTCCACGGGGCGCACGTCTTCGGTGGCACGGTCGGCCTCACCATCCTGCTGGCGCGGGCGATCCAGGGCCAGTTCAGCGCCCGGAACCACGTCGCCGTCGAGGCCATCAGCGTGTACTGGCACTTCGTCGACGTCGTCTGGATCGCGCTCTTCACCACGCTCTACTTCCTGCGCTAGGAGCGACCGATGCCTGCCAATGACACCGCCGTCGGCTTCCTGCTCCTGGGGTCCGGCGTCGTGCTCGTGCTGGCGCTCGTCTTCGCGGTCACCCTTCGCACCGGTCGTGCCTCGACGGTGCGCCCCAAGCCTCCGCGCGGGGTCCACCTGCCGTCACCCAGCCCGCTGCCGGTGACCCTGTCGCTGGGCGCGGCCCTGCTCGGGGCGGGCCTCGCCTTCCGCGGCGACGACCAGCTGGTAGCGAACCCGTTCCTGGCGGTTCCCGGGTTGCTGGTCCTGCTTTACGCGATCTCGAGCTGGGTCCGAGCCGCCGGGCGCGAGTGGCGTGACACCGAGCGCGGCCCGCACGACGACGCGGCCGGGCACTGAGCTGTCCATGGCAGTGACCACGGCCACCCCCCGCCCTGCGGCACGCACCGCCGGCCCGCTCGGGCCATCCCGCGCGCGCCTGATCGTGGCGGCTACGCTGCCGCTCCTGCTGCTGGGCCTGTGGGGCGCCGTGCTGGTGGCTCGCGCGCAGCCCGCGGCCGGCCTCCAGATTGGCGATCCGGCCCCCAGCTTCGCACTCGCCGACCTCGACGGTCGGCCGGTGCGGCTCGCCGATCTGCGCGGGCGTCCGGTGATCGTCAACTTCTGGGCGAGCTGGTGCGGCCCGTGCGTCGAAGAGTTCCCGCTCCTGGCGCGTGCGCTGGATGCGCATCGCGCCGATGGGCTGGTGGTGATCGGCGTCGTGGTCCAGGACAACTCGGAGTCGGCGCGCGACTTCATGCGGCGCATGGGGGCGGGTTGGCCGGCGGCCATGGATCCCGGCGACGACACGGCGCGCCGCTTCGGGATCTACGCGCCCCCGGAGACGTTCTTCATCGATCCAGATGGGACGGTCGCCGGCCGCCAGATCGGACAGCTGACCGTCGCGGACCTCAATCGCCAGCTGGCGCTGATCCTTGGCACTGGAGTGAGCACCCATGAGCAGTAACGTTCCTGCCGCGCGCGACGAGGCCCCGCTGGTGGTCGACACCGTGCACGAGCTGCACCCGGATCATCGGGATCCGCAGGCACAGGAGGTTCAGCAGAACCTGGCGGTCGCGCTCATCCCGCTGGCCGTGATCGCCTTCCTGGTGCTTGCGTTCGTCGCCGCGGCATGGACCTTTCTCGCCGCCCAGCCCGGCCCCTGACCGCGGGCACCGGCCCCGCGAGCCCGCCGCTGCGAGCCAGCCTAGGCCGGCGTCGGATAGCGGCGGGCCACGTAGTCGTCCAGGATCTCCAGGAAGCGCGGCACGATGTCGTCGCCGCGCAGCGTGGTGCGCAGCTGCCCGTCGACGAAGACCGGCGCCACCGGCTCCTCGAACGTTCCCGGCAGGCTGATTCCGATGTCGGCGTGCTTCGACTCGCCCGGCCCGTTCACCACACAGCCCATCACCGCCACCCTGAGCTCCTCGACTCCCGGATGTGACTCGCGCCAGGTTGGCATCTGGTCTCGCAGGTAGTCGCCGATGTCGCGGGCCATCTCCTGGAAGAAGGTGCTCGTCGTCCGGCCGCATCCCGGGCAGGCGCTGACCTGGGGCGTGAAGCTGCGCAGGCCGAGCGACTGGAGGACCTGCTGGGCGACCTGCACCTCCTCGGTTCGGTCGCCGCCCGGCGAGGGCGTCAGGCTGACCCGGATCGTGTCGCCGATGCCGCGCTGCAGCAGGATCGCCAGCCCCGCCGTAGAGGCGATGATCCCCTTGCTGCCCATCCCGGCCTCGGTCAGGCCCAGGTGCAGCGGGTAGTCGCAGCGGCTCGCCAGCTCGGAGTAGACCTCCACCAGGTCGGCGACACCGCTGACCTTGGCCGAGATGACGATCCGGTCGTGCCCGAGGCCCGTCTCCTCGGCCAGCCGCGCCGAGCGCAGCGCCGACTCGATCATCGCCTCGATCATCACCTCCCGTGAGTCACGCGGGTCGGACAGCTGCGCATTGGCGTCCATCAGCTCGGTCAGCAGCTGCTGGTCGAGGCTGCCCCAGTTGACGCCGATGCGGACCGGCTTGCCGTTGGCGATCGCCACCTCGACGATCTGCACGAAGTTGGCGTCGTGGCGCTTGGCGCCCACGTTTCCCGGATTGATCCGATACTTCGCCAACGCCGCCGCGCATTCCGGGTACTTGGTCAGCAGCAGATGGCCGTTGTAGTGGAAGTCACCGATGATCGGAACTCCCACCCCCAGCCGATCGAGCTTGTCGCGGATGACCGGCACCGCCCTGGCCGCCTCGTCATTGTTGACGGTCACTCGCACCAGCTCGGAGCCGGCGTGCGCCAGCTGCGCGACCTGGATGGCGGTGGCGTCCGCATCGGCGGTGTCCGTGTTGGTCATCGACTGCACCACCACCGGGTGCCCGGAACCGACCGGCACCCCGCCGACGTCCACGGTGGTGGTGACACGACGCTCGATCACGCTCAGCATCGTACCGGCTCCGACCCGCGACCGCCGGAGCTCGATCAGGCACGTGCCGTGCAGTGCGGCCCTCCCATGACCGAGGATCCCGAGCTCCGATCGGTGGCGGACGGCGAGCCCGCTGAGGTCGCGCTCTGGCCATCGGTGGGGGTGGTCGAGGACGACCCGATGGTGGCCGCGCTGGCCGCGGACCTGTGCCGTGGGCTGGGCGCCCGCGCCGCGGTCTTCGCGTCCCCGACGCCCTTCCTCCAAGCGTTCAGGGACAGGGCGCCGCGCGCCGTGATCCTGGACTGGCGGCTCGAGCGGGAGGTCGGTGCGGCGGCGTTCATGGCCATCCGGCATCGGTTCCCGTCGCTGCCGGTGGTGTGCTGGACCGCCAGTCCGCCGCACGGCCTGCCGGCCATGCTCCACCAGGATCCATTGACCCGGGTGGTCGAGAAGGGCGCCGGCCTGGCGGCATTCGAGTCGGCCCTGGCCTGGGCGCTGACCGACCCATCGGTCTCCGACCGTCGCGGTTGAGGGCGTTCCCATCGGCCCGTTCGACGACTTCGCTATGCTGCAGGCATGACCGCGACAGTCCCGCCCAGCACCGACACCGCCAGCTCCGAAGCCACTGACACACGTCACCGCAAGGTGGCGATCATCGGTTCCGGCCCGGCCGGCCTCACCGCGGCGATCTACGCGGCTCGCGCCAACCTGGAGCCGATCGTGTTCGCCGGCAACGCCCCGCTGGGACAGCTGATGATCACCTCCGACGTGGAGAATTACCCCGGTTTCCCCGGCGGCGTCCAGGGGCCGGAGCTGATGCAGCTGTTCCGCGACCAGGCCGAGCGCTTCGGCTCGACCCTCATCGACCGAGACGTGACCAAGGTCGACTTCAGCAGTCGCCCGTTCCACCTGTGGGTCGGCGCCGACGAATACGAGGCCGATGCCGTGATCGTCGCCACCGGCGCCTCCGCCCTCTGGCTCGGGATCCCCTCCGAGGAGGCGTTCCGGGGCCGCGGGGTGAGCGCCTGCGCGACCTGTGACGGCTTCTTCTTCCGCGACCGCGAAGTGGCCGTGGTGGGGGGCGGCGACACCGCGCTGGAGGAGGCGATCTTCCTGACCCGCTTCGCGTCGAAGGTGACGATGCTCGTCCGTCGCGACCAGTTCCGCGGTAGCAAGATCATGCAGGACCGCGCTTTCAACCATCCCAAGATCGACGTTCGCTGGAACACCGAGGTGACCGAGGTCCTCGGCGACATGACGGTCAGCCGGCTCGCTCTGCGCGACACGCAGACGGGCGAGGACTCAGATCTCGACGTGCAGGGCCTGTTCGTGGCCATCGGCTACAAGCCCAACACCGAGCTGTTCCGCGGCCAGCTGGACCTCGATCCACGCGGCTACTGCAAGACGACCGACGACGGGGACACGAACACGAACGTGGAGGGCGTCTTCGTCGCCGGCGACGTCCATGACCATCGCTACCGCCAGGCGGTGACGGCCGCGGGTGACGGTTGCAAGGCCGCCATCGATGCCGAGCGCTGGCTCGAGTCGATCGGCGAGGTGGAGGCGTCAACCGCCACGAACTGGTAGGCGGCGGCGCTACTCGGCGAGGAGCTCTGCGGCGAGCTCGGGGGTGACCCCATCCCGGCCGGTCGCGGCCATGTGCTGCAGCGTGGTGCGCCAGCGCGAGTCGGCGGTCACCGCGATCGCCAGCTCCCGGCGGCCGGCCTCCACGTCGCCGCCGGTGGCCAGCTCCAGGGCGCGCCAGAAGACGAGCTCGTAGGCATCCGGCGCCATGCGTCGCGCCTCCGCGTAGCGCTCGCTCACGTCGCGCCCGCTCGCCGCCGCCTCGCCCTCGTCGTCGAGGAGGTTGTAGGCGAGCTGCAGGGTGACGATCCGCCGCAGCTCAGGGACGGGGTCAGGGTGATCCTCGATACGCAGGTCCATCAGGCGGCCGCGCCACGGGGCTGGATGCACGACCGAGTCGACGACCATGATCGCCGCGGACTGGCGGCCGCGGACGTCGCCCCCCTCGGTCTCGGCGGCCTCCATGGCACGCAGCAGTCGCTCGACCAGCGGCTCGCCGGCGGCGAGGGCCGCCTGGTACGCAGCGGCCATGGCGGGCCAGCACGTGTCGCTCTCCAGCAGGTTGCCCTGGACCGTGAACCCGTCGCCCACCAGGTGGCCACAGGCGGGGATGCACTCGGCGCCGGTGTGCGCGGCGGCGCGACCGCTGGCGTCGACCACGCCCAGCTGACGGACCTCGGGGTGATCGTCGGACGCCAGCAGGGCGGCCACCACGGCCTCGGCTGCGCGCCCGGCGCGCAGCAGCTCCAGGCCGATCGGCCCAAACGAGACGTTCACGCTGGCCTGGGTCGCGACCGCGCCCACGCCGGCCTCCAGCCACGGCACCACGGGCCCGACGCCGAGGTAGTGGGACTGCACCGCGATGCCGAAGCGACCAGTCTCCGGATCGCGCGCGGCGATGCTGTAGGTCATGCGGCCAGCCTAGCGATCTGACCGGCCGATTGACATCCTCTTCACCGGCCGATGATGACACGAGGGGTAGACTCAAAGGTCCACAGGAAGCGTGGCAGGAGGTGCGCATGAACGCATTCATCATCGAGCTCGAGAACCGGCCGGGCAGCCTGGCCAACGTGGCCGAAGCCATCGCCCAGCGGGGGATCAACATCACCTCGATCTCCGGTGCGACCGTCGGGAACCAGGGGTCGGTGGCGATCCTCACCAACGACGAGGCGGGCACCCGCTCCGCGCTGGAGGCCGGCGGGTTTGCCTATCGCGAGATCGGTCTGGTCTCGGCCAAGCTGGAGGACAAGCCCGGCACGCTGGCGGCAGCCGCTCGGAGGCTGGCCGACGCCGGTGTCAACATCGAGACCCTCCTCCCGACCGGGATGGAGGGAGGAAAGGTATCGGTCGCCATCGGCGTCAGCGACATCGACGCCGCACAGCGCGCGCTCGGAGAGCTCTCCGGCATCGCGAGCTGATCGGGCCGTGACGGGTCGCGCCGCCGTGGGGCGGTGCGGCCCATATCGGCCTAGCCCGGGCGAGGCCCCAACGCCGCGCGAGCCACGTCCGGCGCGTCGGTGACGAAGCCCCATAGGCCCAACGCAGCCAGGTGCTGCATGCGCTGGGCGTCGTTGACCACGTAGCAGCCGACACGGCGCCCGTAGGCCTCCGCGTGAGCGAGCATCGGCGCGGGGTCCAAGCCCAGGTCGCCATCCCACGGCATGACCGCCGTGTGCCCGTGCTCGACCGCCCAGCGCACGGCGGGCTCGAATGGCTGGGACGGCACCAGCAGGTAGCCGGTCGGCAGCTCCGGGTCGAGCTCGTGAGCCTGCTCGATCGCCGCCTCGTCAAAGCTGATCACCGTGACCAGGCCGGCCGCGCGCACCGCCGAGTCGCGCAGCGTCGCGATGCTGGCCTCCACCGCCGCGCGCGCCTTCAACTCCACCACCAGGCCCACGCCGGCGGGCAGCCACTCGACCACCTCGGGCAGGGTCGGCACCTGCAGGCCGCGGCCGGCGAACGGGAAGGAGCCGTCCGGCCCCGGGAAGCGGGCGCCCGCGTCGGCGCTGCGAATCTCCTTCATCGGCAGCTCCGAGATGGAGCCGGTGGCATCGGTGGTGCGGTCCAGCGTGTCGTCGTGGATCACGGCCAGCTTGCCATCGTGGCTGCGATGCACGTCCAGCTCGATGGCGTCGGCGCCCATCTCCAATGCCAGGCGGAAGGCCTCCATCGTGTTCTCGGGGGCATGCGCCGATGCACCGCGGTGCGCGACCACGACCGTCAACCCGGCACCTCCCCGGGCGGCACGATGGCCGGCTCGAGCGGCACCGCCATGGGCGACTCAGCATCCGGCTCCCGCCCGGCGGGCACCTTGCGCACGATCAGGAAGCCGATGACCATCAGCACCAGCAGGCTCAGGATCGCGTAGCGGTACGCCTCGCGGCCCAGCGTCGGCTGCAGCAGGCCGATGATCGCGCCGTACAGCAGCGGCCCAACCACCGCGCTGGCCTTTCCGGCCAGGCCGTAGAGGCCGAACATCTCGCCGACCTGGGCCGGTGGCGCAAGCCGCAGCAGCAGGAGCCGATCCGTCACCGCCACGCCCCCCAGCCCGGAGCCGAGGATCGCCCCGGCCACGAGGAACGGCAGCCGCTCCAGCGTCAGCCCCACGATCAGGAGTCCCACCGCCCACGAGCCGAGCACCCACATCAGGGTGCGCTTGGGTCCGATCCGATCGGCCAGGAAGCCCCAGCCGAACGATGCAGCCACTGCCGCAACGGTCAGGCCGATCAGGACGAAGCGCGCCTCGGTCTGGCTGAAGCCGATCGCGTGGATGGCGAACAGGCTCATCACTGCGATGGCGGTGTTGATCGGGTCGGTGTAGAAGAAGCGGCCAATGATGAAGCGCATCAGTCCTGGGAAGCGCCGCGCGTTGCGGATCGTGTTCGCGACCTGTGACCACGAGGTCAGCGCCTCGACCGGGCTGAAGCGGGAGCGGGTGGCGGTGCGCTCGTGCACGATCGCGAAGATGGGGATCGCGAACAGCGCGAAGAGCGAGCCGATGAGCAGGAAGCTGGCGGCCGTCGTCTCGCCGTCGTCGGTGACGGTCAGGCCGAAGAGCAGCCCTGACACGATCGTCCCCACGTAGCCGAGCGCCACGCCGACGCCGGAGAGGCGGCCCAGCATCCCCGGCTGGGCGACCTCCGGCAGGAGCGCGTCGTAGTAGATGAGCGCCGCCTGGTAGGCGAAGTTGGCGATGGCGAAGAACAGGAGCCCCAGGCCGACATCGACGAAGCCGATGAGGACGGTCGGCGCCACGCACAACGCCGTGAAGACGAGCAGGTACCGCTTGCGCCCGCCCGTCCGATCCGACATGGCGCCCAGCACCGGAGAAACCGCGGCGTTGACCGCCACCGAGATGCTCAGGGCCAGGGTGAACAGGAACGTGCCGCTCGCCTCGCCCAGGAAGCGAGTCGCCCACGGGCCCATGGCGAAGCTGACGATGGCGAAGCTGAAGATCGTGTTGGCGAAGTCGTAGAGGGCCCACGACAGGCCCTCCACCGCGCTGCCGGAGCGCGTCAGGCGGCCCAGGCCCCGCCACCACGTGGCGGGCGCCAGAACGGTCACGCGGTCGCACCGGGGCGGCGGCTCACGCCCGGATCATAGACGCGGAAGGCAGGCGGATATCGCCCCTGGCGATCAATGCGCGCCGGAGATCAGGCGCGGAGCTGCTGTCCCAGGACCGTGGTGATGGCGCGGGCGACCGACTCCGGCTCGAAGTGCGGTCCGCGCTCGGCCTGATGGGCGATGGCACCGTGCAGGAGCAGCGCGGCAGCAAGGGCCACCGCGTCGACGTCGACCTCTGGCGGGGCCTCGCCGCGCGCGATCGCCTCACGGATGAACATGGCGGAGAAGCCGCGGTGCTGCTCGAAGACGCGCACCAGCAGGTCACGCAGGCGCGGGTTGCGATCGGCCTCCGCCCAGGCATGGACCATGATCGAGCCCCAGCCCTCATCGGTCAGCGAGGTGACGAACTGGTCGACCGCGGCTCGCAGCCGGGCGCGCGGATCCTGGATCTGAGCCAGCAACGCGGCGAGCTCGTTGAGCTGTGCCTCGGAGCTCGTCTGGCAGACCGACAGGAACAGCTCCTCCTTGCTCGAGAAGTAGCGGTAGATCAGGCCAACGCTGACACCCGCCTCGGCGGCGATGGCCGGAACGCTGGTGGCGCGGTAGCCGGACGCGGCGAAGGCATGCTGCGCACCGGCCATGATCTGCTCGCGCATCTGCGCAGCGTGGGTCACGGGCTGGTTCGGGAGGGCTAGATCGGTGCCTGCGGCGTCGGTGGCCGTGTTGAACATCGGTTCATTGTGGGCCTTGACATCGGCTTTGCGCAAGCGCTAGATTGGCAGACGCGAGCTGAATGCTCATTCAATCGCCGAAAATCTGGAGGTTCCACTCGTGTTCCCCGCCCTGGGCAGGTTCGACTACCGCTTTCGACGCTGGCTGCCACCTGCCGCGCTGGTGGTGGTGATCGCCGCGAACCTGGCCGCCGCGGGCTGGGGTGGCGAGCTCTCGCAGGGCGGCTGGGAGATTCCAGGATCCGAGACGCAGCACGCTGCGGCCCTGCTCAAGGAGCGCTTCGGCGCGAGCCAGGAGCAGATGCTGGTCGTCTATCGCGACGAGGACGCGGACGCCACATCGCCCGCATTCCAGGCGGAGGTGGCCGCCAGCATGGAGCGCGTCGCGGCCGACGACAAGGTCGACTCGGTGATCACGTACGCGTCGGTCCCCGATCCACACCTGATCAGCAACGACGGCCACGCCACGTTTGCCGTCATCAACCTGGTCCAGGATCGCGCGGAGGCCACCGCCGACGCCGAGCGGCTCGCGGCACTGGTGGATCCGCCGGCGGGGATCGAGACGACCATCACCGGCGTGCCGCTGCTGCAGCAGCAGTTCAACACGGCCATCGAGGAAGACCTGCTGCAGGCCGAGCTGATCAGCCTGCCGGTGGCGATGGTGATCCTGCTGGTCGTGTTCGGCACGGTGGTGGGTGCGGCACTGCCCCTGCTCATCGCCGGGCTGGCGCTCGGCACGGCCTTCGCGGCCATCTCGATCGCGGCCGGCCAGATCGAGATGTCGATCTTCGTGACCAACATCGCCACCATGATCGGGCTGGCGCTGGCGATCGACTACTCGCTCTTCATGGTCAGCCGCTTCCGAGAGGAGCTGCGCGCCGGCCACAGCGTCGAGCGCGCGATCGAGCGGATGATGGCGACGGTCGGCAAGGCGGTCGCCGTCTCGGGCGTGGCCGTCGCGATCGGGCTGAGCGCCCTGATCGTGTTCGCGGCGCCGGCCCTGCGCAGCATGGGGATCGGCGGAGTGCTCGTCGTCGTGTCGACCATGCTCTTCGGGCTGACCGCGCTCCCCGCGCTGCTGGCCATGCTCGGTCCGCGGGTGAATCGACTCCGCGTGCCGTTGCCCGCCTTCATCCGGCCGGCAAGCGGCAACGAGCCGGCCGAGCTGCGGCACGGCGTCTGGTCGCGGATCGCTCATTTCGTCATGCGACGGCCGGTGCAGGTCGCGGCACCGGCGCTGGTGGTGCTGCTCATCGCCGGGTTGCCCTTCCTCCACCTGGAGCTCTCGACCGGGGGCAACCTCGACGACCTGCCGCCCAGCTCGGCGCGCACCGGCTTCGAGGTGCTCCGCGACGACTTCCCAGGCGGCGACTCGAACCCGGTGATCGTCGCCCTTCAGTTCCCCGATGACCAGCTGGATGCCGATCGGCTGTCGGCCCTGGCGGCCTACGAGGATCGCCTGGCTGCGATTGACGGCGCCACGGAGGTCGACAGCCTCCTGACGCCGCCACCCGGCGTGCCTGCCGACCAGTACCTCGCCCTGCTGGCGGCACCGGCCGACCAGCGGCCGGCGGAGATCAACGACTACGTCGGCGGCTGGATCGCCGGCGACACCACGCGCCTCGAAGTGGCCAGCCGGATCGACGCCGATTCGGATGCCGGCCGCGCCTTCGTCCAGCAGGTGCGCCGGGTTGACGCCCCGGATGGCGCCCGTGTCATGACCGCCGGCCTGGCGTCCCAGTCCGCGGATTTCCTGGCCGCCTTCGATGCCGCCGTCCCGGTGGCCGTGGCTATCGTGATCGGCGTCACCTTCATCGTCCTGCTCCTGACGTTCGGCTCGATCCTGCTTCCGCTCAAGGCGGTCCTGATGTCGCTGCTTTCGATCAGCGCCTCCTTCGGCGCCCTGGTCTGGATCTTCCAGGACGGCCACCTTTCCGGACTGCTTGGCTTCGAGGCGGGCGGTACGGTGATCGCCAGCACGCCGGTGATCATGTTCGCGATCCTGTTCGGCCTGTCGATGGACTACGAGGTCCTGCTCCTGTCGCGCATTCGGGAGCGCTACGTCGCCACCGGCGACAACAGCCGCTCCGTGGCGGAAGGGATCGGGGTCACCGGCGGGATCATCACCGGCGCGGCCCTGATCATGGTCGGCGTCTTCGGCGCGTTCGCGCTGGGCGACGTGGTCATGATCAAGGCGCTCGGCTTCGCCATGGCGCTGGCCGTGTTCGTGGACGCCACCATCGTGCGCGGCATCCTGGTGCCGGCCTTCATGCGGGTCATGGGCGCGCTCAACTGGTGGGCGCCGCGCGGCCTGCAGCGGGCGATCGCCAGGTTCGGCCTCTACGAAGGACCAGCCCGGACCGATGCCTCCGCCGCCCGCGCCGCCGGCGCGGACGGAGTGGCGGAGGGCGCGCGAGCGCAGTAGCCCGACGATCGGGACGCTAGGCTAGGTCCCGATGAGCTCCCGAGGCCAGCGGCTCGACCGCCTGACCCAGCGATGGCGCGAACGGCACGACGCTCGGCGGGGTCCTGAGCGGCCGCGCGCCAGCGGCGGCCGCGAGGCGCTGGCCCGCCGCCATTTCCCGTATCGCGAGCAGACGCCCGCCGAATACGCCGACGCGCACGCTGCCGACATGATCGGCTTCACCTACGACGAGGAGTCGTACGCTGACGCCGACCTTGACGCCTGGGTCCTCGAGCTCGGCCGCATCCTCCGCGAGCGGCGCGACGCGACCGATGGCTGACGCGCCCGACTGGGCGCGTGCCATCGTAACCACCGTCTGTGGAGAGGCATCGGTTGCCCCGCCGCAGGTGACCTGGCGCCGGCGGTCGCGACCCACCTCCTCCGGCGTCACGCGCCGGTCGGACGCCGCGATCTCGGTGGTGGCTGGCAGCGATGAGCTCGATCAGCGGCTGACCCTGCTCCACGAGCTGGCGCACTGGATTGGTCCCGCACCACGCCGTCGCCGACGGCGGGTCGCGCACCACGACGCCGCCTTCTACGCGCTCGCCTTCAGCCTGTACCGACGCCACGGCGTCTCGGACGGCGAAGCCCTGGCCAGTGAGGCGGCACGCTATCCGTCAGTCCTGCGCCACGCTCGCAGCCTCGGCATCGCCGGGGCGGATGCGGCGTGGACCGAGCGTCGCGCGCAGCTTCGCATTCGCCGCCGAGCGCTGCCGCCCCCACGCGTCCTGGTGCCGGAGCACCGCGTCCGCCTGGAACGCGACGGTCGCTGGTCGCGCTGCGCGGTCTGCGGCGCCCGCATCGTGGGGCCGGTCCTGGTTCGCATCCGGCGCCGCGGCGGGCGCCACCTCCTCCTGTCGCGCTGATCAGCCGGCACGAGCCAGCGCGGCCGCGCGACCCAGCTGAGCAACGGCATCGGGGGTGGCCGGCTCGCAGTGGCAGATGACCTCGTCGATCCCGGCCTCGGCGTAGGCGCGGAGCGCGTCGCCTACCTCCTCGGCCGTGCCGGCGATGCCCCCGCTCTCCGTCGGGTCGGTGGCCAGCGCGGGAAAGGCGACGTCCAGGCCCGCGGTGCGCGAGATCGATTCCGGGTCCCGGCCGGCAGCTTCCAATGCCGAGGCCAGGTTCGTCAACCGAGTTCGCAGCTCATCCGCCTGCTCCCATGGCCCGAACCACGCTGCGTTCCAGCGGTCGGCGTACTGGGCGGTCAGTGCATACATCCGCGGGCGCTTGGCGGCGATCAGGATCGGGATGCCGCCGGGGCGCGGGCCAGGCGGGCGCAGCACCGCATCGTGAGCCGACGCCCAGCGCCCGGCGAAGTCGGCACGCCCGTCGCGCAGCAGGCCGGCCACGATCGCCAGCTCCTCGGCGAACTGGCTGACGCGGTGCTCGAACTCGTAGCCGAACGCCGTGAACTCAGGCTCGTGCCAGCCGCAGCCCAGCCCCAGCACGAAGCGTCCGCCGGAGATCTCGTCGATTCCGGCCGCCATCTTGGCCAGCAGCGCCGGATTCCGCCACGGGAGCGCCGCCACCAGCGGACCGATCTCGACTCGCGAGGTGACGGCCGCGAACGCCGACAGCATCGTGAAGGCCTCGTGGATGCCGATCGTCGTGGGCGTGGCGGCCTCGGGGTCCCGGAACAGGAGGTGGTCGGCGGCGTAGACCGAGTCCAGGCCCACCTCGTCCGCAGTCTGCACCAGCTCCTTCAGCTCTGACCACGAGCGGGCGCCCTGCTCACCCTCGGAGAAGGGGACCATCAAACCGATCTTCATGCCCAGATGCTGACAGCCGGCCCTGCCGCGGGCAACAACATCGGGCTAGGCTGGCGGACGCATGAGCGACAGCCCCGCGCCGCTTTCCGGCATCCGTGTGCTCGACTGCTCGCGCGTGCTGGCCGGGCCCTTCGCCACGATGCTGCTCGCCGATCTGGGCGCCGAGGTCACGAAGCTGGAGCCTCCGTCGGGCGACGAGTCGCGTAGCTGGGGACCGCCCTGGTGGGGTGCCCCGGAGGAGCGTCGCAGCGCCTACTTCGCATCGGTCAACCGCAACAAGCGCAGCTTGGTGGTCGACCTCCGGACCGATGGTGGCCGCCGCGTCCTGGACCGCTTGGCCACCCGGTCCGACCTGCTGGTGCACAACGCCCGCCCCTCCCGCGCCGACCGGCTCGGGCTGGCGGCCGATCGCCTGGCCGGCGCGCATCCCCACCTGGTGGTGGCCGCCATCGGTGCCTTTCCCGGTCAGGATGCGGAGCGCCCGGCCTACGACCTGCTGGCACAAGCCACGAGCGGGCTGATGTCGATCACCGGCGAGCCCGATGGCCCACCGGTCAAGGTTGGTGTGGCGGTCCTCGACCTGCTCGCGGGCCTGGAGGCGGCCATCGGCGCCCTCGCCGCCCTCGTGGCGCGCGGTCGCGCGACAGCCACAGCTCAGCGCGTGGACGTCGGCCTGGTCGAGGCGAGCGTGACCGCGCTGGTCGGCGTGCTCGGCAACCACCTCGCCTCGGGGGCGGAGCCGGGGCGATGGGGGAGCGCCCACCCGAACATCGCCCCCTACCAGGCCTTCGCCGCGCGCGACGGGCACCTGGTCGTGGCGGTGGGCAATGATGTCCAGTTCGGCCGGCTCCTGCAGGTCCTGGGCCTGCCGGCGGACGAGCGTTTCGCCACCAATCCCGACCGCGTGACCCACCGCGGTGAGCTCGTGCCGTGGCTGGCGGCCGCGTTCTCCGAGCGGGACCGCGACGAGCTGCTCGCCGCCCTGGCGGCGGCGGACGTGCCGGCGGGTCCGCTCAACCGCGTCAGTGAGGCGCTGGCCGCCATGGAGTCGGCGCACGATGGCGGCTGGACGCAGGAGCTGGACGGCATCCGGCTGCCGCCGGACCCGATCCGGATCGACGGTGATCGGCTGCCCCTGCGGCTGCCGCCCCCGCGGCTCGGTGAGCACACCGACGCCGTGCTGATGGAGGCCGGCTTCGGGCCGGAGGACGTGGCGGGCCTTCGCGCCGAGGGCGCGATCGGCTAGCGGCGTCGGCTACGCCACCCGCGACAGATGCTCGACGACCTCCATGCCGAGCGCCTCGATCCCGCGGCGGTGGACCGTCACACGCCGGGGCGTGATGCACAGGTCTGGCCGGTAGAGGTCGCTCACCTTGTGCGGCAGCGGCGTCGGCGCCCAGATCACGAGCAGGTGGGCCCACGCGCAGTCGCGCAGCGCATCGGCACCGTTCGGCAGGTTGCTCGTGCCGTCCACGAACCGCAGCTCGAGCGCCGCGCCGGCCAGCGTGCGCTCCATCTCGACGTACATCGGACGCCTGCCGCCCACCACCAGGACACGACGCACGCCGGCGGCCTGGCAGGCCGCTGCCATGCGCCGCAACGCCCGGGTGTTGTTCGATCCGGAGCAGACCGAGCAGTGCGCGCGCTCCACCTCGACGGGGATGCGCCCGTCGTCGACGACGGCGTCGGTGCAGGCCGGATCGGAGCAGTGCCGCACCAGCCTGGCCCCAATCGCGTCGCGCGCCCGCTCCAGCTTCTCGTCCGCCATGCCCTGCTTGCCCGGGCGCGTCAGGCCGGCTTCCTCGAGCGCGGCACGCGCGGCCGCCTGCGCGTGGGGCTTTTGGAAGCCCTCGGCGCGCAGCAGGTCGATGATCAGCAGGTCTGCCACACGGCCATTCTGGCAGCCACACGCGCGTCCAGCTGCGAGCGAGGGGCCTACCTCCCGGCCAGGGCCTCGACCAGCGGCGCCATGGACTCCATGGCGGCCTGCGGGATCGAGTAGGCGCTGATCCCCAGGCGGTCCCGACGACGCTCCAGGCGATCGCGCAGCTGTCCGAGCGTTCCGTACAGCAGGTAGGGCGAGCCGATGAGCCCGCTCACCGCGGCCTTGCCGGCGGCGGCCAGCGATTCGGGCAGTGGGCGCCGGCTGCCCACCATCCCGGCGTCGGCGATGAAGATGTCGAGCACCAGCGCGTCGAACCGCGGGCCGGCCGCCTTGCGGATCACGGCGACCTTGCGCTCGGCGGCCGCCTCGGTGACATCGGCCAGCGTCGGCCGTCCCTGAGGGCTGAACTTCGGGATCAGGCCCACGATGTCCGCCTCGCGCGCCGCCAGGCGCAGCATCCGCGGGCCGCCACCGCCCATGATGATCGGGGGGTGCGGACGCTGGACCGGGCGTGGGGACACCACTGCTCCGTCGAGTCGGTAGTGCTCGCCGTGGTGGGTCACGCGCTCGCCGGCCAGGAGCCGCTTGACCAGCACGATCGCCTCCCGCAGACGGTCGATCCGCCGTCCCGGCCGCGCATACGCGTAGCCCAGCTGGCGGTAGTCATCCGTTCGCCAGCCCGCTCCCAGGCCCAGCTCGAAGCGTCCGTTCGACAGGAGGTCGAGCGTAGCGGCCTCACGGGCCACGATGAGCGGATGGCGGAAGTCGTTGGCGAAGACGTAGGAGCCGATGCGCAGGCGGCTGGTGACCGCCGCCGCGGCGCTCAGGGCGGCAATTGGCGAGAGCTGCCGGCCCAGGTGGTCGGGGACCAGCAGCGCCTCGTAGCCGAGCGCCTCGGCGCGTCGCGCCGTCGCCATCCATGCCTCGCCGCTGGCGGCGTGGCTGGCATGGACCGCGAAGCGAAACGGGTGCACCATGCAACGGTAGGCCACACCGCACTCGGATAGGGACACATGACCGCCGCCGCCCCGTCGTTCACGGGCTTCCAGCCCGAGGCAATTCACTTTCTGCTGGAGCTGTCGATCCACAACGATCGCGCCTGGTTCCAGCCACGCAAGCGTGAATACGAGCGCCTGCTGAAGGAGCCGCTGGAGGCGCTCTGCGTCGACCTGGGTGAGCGATTCGCGGCCCGCGGCATCCCGCTGGCCGCCGACGAGCGCTCGCCGTTCCGCATCTATCGCGACGTTCGCTTCTCGAAGGACAAGTCGCCGTACAAGACCCACCTCGCCGCCAGCTTCCCGCTTGCGTCGGATGGGACCGATGGTGGCGGCCACGGCATAGGCGGCTACTTCCACTTCGAGCCCGACCACTGCTACGTCGGCGGCGGCATGTGGCACCCGGAGCGCCCCCGGCTCGAGGCCTGGCGCGCCCTGGTCGACCGGGAGCCGAGCCGAGTCCATGCGGCCCTCGAGGATCGGGGATTCGTGGCCGCCTTCGGCGGAGTTGAGGGCGACCGCTACGTTCGGGTGCCGGCCGGCTTTCCGGCCGACCATCCTGACGCCGATCTCCTGCGGCTCAAGGACGTGACCTTCGGCCGCGGGCTCTCGGACGACGAGGCCCTGGCGCCGGACCTGCCGGATCGGCTGGCAGACGCCTTCGCCGCCGCCACGCCGGTGATTCGCCTGCTGGCCGATCTGCCAGCCTGAGCGACTTGCAATATGATAGTGACCATGAGCGAAGCCGAGAACGTCATCTGGCTCAGTGCCGGCGCGGCTCCGTCATTGTCCACGGGTGCGCACCGGCCGGACGAGGCGGAGGCCCTGGACGCCTACTCGGACGTAGTGACGTCGGTCGCCGGCCACCTGCTGCCGCGAATCGTCCAGCTGCGCGTTGGCAGGCGCGCGCGGGATGGGCAGCCTGACGGCACCGGCTCGGGGGTCGTCTTCGCGCCGGACGGGTACATCCTCACCTCGGCCCACGTCGTGCGCAGCACGGGCGCCGGGGTGGCCGCGTTCACCGACGGCACCGACGTCCCCTTCGAAGTCGCCGGCTGCGACCCCCTGTCGGACCTTGCCGTGCTGCGGGTGGACGCCGGTCGCCTCGCCGCTGCCGAGCTCGGCGATGCCGATCGGCTCCGTGTCGGCCAGCTGGTGGTGGCGGTCGGCAGTCCGCTGGGCTTTGCCGGATCAGTCACCGCCGGCGTGGTCAGCGCCCTTGGGCGCTCGCTCGTCACCCGGGAGGGGAGCGCTTCGCGCATCGTCGAGAACGTGATTCAGACCGATGCCGCCCTCAACCCAGGCAACTCCGGCGGCGCGCTGGCCACGGCCGACGGTCGGGTGGTCGGTATCAATACCGCCCTGGCCGGGGTGGGGCTGGGCCTGGCGGTGCCGGTCGACGCCGCGACCCGTCGGATCATCAGCGCCCTCATCCACGACGGGCGGGTGCGGCGGGCCTACCTGGGCATCGCCGGCGCAACCCGTCCCTTGCCACCGCGCGTGGCGCGGGCGCTGGCGCGTCGGGCGGGCATTGGCGTGCACGAGATCGTGCCGGGCAGCCCTGCCGACCAGACCGGCATCCGCAGCGGCGACCTCATCCTGGACGTCGACGAGCAGCCGGTTGCGGACGCCGGTGACCTGGCTCGACTGATGACCGATGAGCGCATCGGCCGCGCCATTGTCCTGCGCATCCTGCGCACCGGCGAGGTGATCCGCCTGTGGACGATCCCGGTCGAGCTCAGCGGCTAGCGGCTGGGACGTTGGAGCGGGAGACGGGGATCGAACCCGCGACATTCAGCTTGGAAGGCTGACGCTCTGCCAACTGAGCTACTCCCGCCCGACAACACGCCGAGCATAGCTGACCCGTGGTCGGCGCTTCCAACTTAGCTTCGACTAGCTGCCAGATTCACTTGGGGTGACCACGAAACGATTGGCACAGCGGCGACAGCTGCCCTACGGTCACCCGGTGTGAGTGTGGCCGGAAATCGGAGCCAGATGGTCAGCCAGTGTGAATCTGGCACGAATTGGCCTCGACGGGCCATCAGGCGGTCACCCGGTGTGAATCTGGCACGAATTGGCCTCGACGGGCCGTTAGGCGGTCACCCGGTGTGAATCTGGCAAGAGCGCGCCCGGCGTGGATCAGTAGACCTCGGGGATGAAGGTCTGGTCGGTGATCGGCGGGCGGACGTAGCCCTTATCGGGCTCGCGAGGTGGAAGCACGATCGCGTCCGGCGTGAGGTCCCGGTATGGAATGAGGCTGAGCAGGTGATGGATGACGTTCAGGCGGGCTCGCTTCTTGTTGTCGGCGTTCACGACGTACCACGGCGCCTGCTTGATGTCGGTGTGCGCGAACATGACGTCCTTCGCCTTCGAGTACTCGACCCAGCGGGCGCGTGACTCCAGGTCCATGGGGCTGAGCTTCCAGCGCTTGGTGGGATCGTCGATCCGGCTCTGAAAGCGACGCTCCTGCTCGGCGTCGCTCACGCTGAACCAGTACTTGATCAGGATGATTCCCGAGCGAATGAGCATGCGCTCGAACTCCGGGCAGGAGCGCAGGAACTCCTGGTACTCCTCCTCGGTGCAGAAGCCCATGACCCGTTCCACGCCGGCGCGGTTGTACCAACTGCGATCGAACAGCATCATCTCGCCTGCGGCGGGCAGGTGGGCCACATAGCGCTGGAAATACCACTCGGTCCGCTCGCGCTCGGTCGGCGCGGCCAGCGCGGCGACTCTGGCGTAGCGCGGGTTCAGCCGCAGCATGATGGTCTTGATGGCGCCGCCCTTGCCGGCTGCATCGCGGCCCTCGAAGACGATCACCACCTTGAGCCCGGCGTGCCGGATCCACTCCTGGAGCTTGACCAGTTCGACCTCGAGGGTCGCCAGCTCGCGCAGGTAGACCTTGGTGGGGATGCTCCGGATCGGCGAGCCGACCTCGTCGACCGGCGGGCCCGACCATAGATCAGTCAGATCATCCGAATCGCGGCCGCGAACCTGCTTCGCCTTCGCCATGGCGCTGGCTATTGTCATCCCCGGGCGCAACCCGGATATGGCACGCTGCTTGCAGCCGTTGGCGCCAGCCGCTCGACCACGAGCGACGTTGCGATACCGAGGTCGCATGCAGGCTGTGCGCACGATCGACGCCAAAGGTAGAGACGGCAACCCATCGGTGCGGCACGGCGACGCTGGCGGGCAGCAGATTCTTGACGCGCTCCGAACCGTGCTGCGCGGCGACTTCAGCGTTCGGCTTGATGCGAACGAGGGCGGCGTTTCCGCCGAGATCGCTCAGGCGTTCAACGAGCTCGTCGAGCAGGCAGCTCGGGCGGAGGTCGAGGCCAGCCTCGCCCGCCTTCGCCCGGTCGTCGACGTCATCCCGGAGGGCATCCTCATCGCCGATGCCGCCGGATCGGTCTACCTGCACAACGTCGCGGCGACGGAGATCATGGGCCGCGTCCCAGCCTCAGTGCTTCCGACCGCGACCCAGCTACCGGTCGTGCGCCGTCTCGACGGCTCGCCCTGTCCGCCGGAAGAACAGCCGCTGGCACGTGCCGTCTTCGCGCAGGAGGTCGTGCGCGGTGAGCAGCTGATCGTCACGAACTCGATCACAGGCCGCGAGGTGCCGATCCTGGTCAACAGTGCGCCCCTCAGCGACCCATCTGGCCAGTCGGTGGGCGGCGTCGCCATGTTCCAGGACATCACCTCGCTGCACGATCTCGACCGGCAGCGCGACGAGTTCCTGGCGGCGATCTCGCACGACCTGCGAACCCCGGTCGCGATCATCCGAGGTCGTGCCAACC
>JBKOZM010000090.1:0-4063 GCA_046725855.1 Chloroflexota bacterium
GCGTGCCGGTGCTCCTCCAGCCAGCCCAGCACCGAGCCGGCGACCTGCGGCCACGTCTCTGAGCCCATGACGAGGCCGAAGTGGGACGCGGACGGGAAGTACTCGTAGGTGGCGCCCAGCAAATCGGCGGTGCGCCGAGCCTCGGTGGGGTGGATGACGTCGTCGAGGCCGGCGCCGATCACCAACGACGGCGTCTCGACCCGCGAGCTATCGACCGGGACGCCGCGCATCCGCTCACGACGGGCACTCCCCGACTCGCGAGCACCGTCGAGCATCTCCTGCATTTTCTCGAGCTCGTCGTCGGTCATGTCGGGCATCGTCTCCCGTAGTCGGTCCCAGGGCTGGATCCAGCCCCACCAGCGCGCGTCGTACACGGGCGGCACGTCGCGTAGCTCGTGCTCGCTCGGTCGTCGGGGAAGCGCGGCGGCCGGCGGCGACGGGGCGAGCAACACCAAACCGAGGACCCGGTTGCGCTCGGCGTGGAGCATGGCCGCCAGGGCGCCGATCCCCCACCCAATCAGCACCGGCGGCCGACCGAGCTGGCGCACCGCGACGCCGATGTCGTTGGCGTAGTCGCGCATCGTCACCTCGCCCAGGTCTGCCACGTCGGAGGTGTAGTGGCCACGCAGGTTCATGGCGTGCGCCTCCCAGCCCCGCTCGGCGAAATAGGCCCCGAAGCTCGACCACATCCATGATCCGGTCAGGGCGCCGTGAACGAGCAGCAGCGGTGGCTTGCGGCTGCGGCGCTCGGGCTGCTGGGTCTCGACGTAGATCCCCTCCGGCTCGATGTAGACCTCGTCGCGCTTGATCGCCTGGACCACGTGCCGTCAGTCCTCCAGGGGGTTGAAGACGAAGCCGGTCAGGAGCTTCGGGTGGAAGTAGGTCGACTTCTGAGGCATGACATCTCCGGCAGTCGCCACCTCGGCAAGCTGCTCGAGCCGGGTGGGACGGACCAGGATCGCGGCCTGCGCCTCGCCGCGCGCCACCGCGGCCCGCGCCTCGGCCTCGCTCCTAGTGTAGGCGAGCCACTCACCACCGGCGACCCTGGCCGGGCCGATGCCCAGCCGGTCGCCGAGCAGCGCCGCATGCAGGATTGCCAGGTCCAGGCTGCGCAGCGCCGGGCTGCCACCCTCGCGCCGCATGCGGTCGGCGATGGCATCCGGGTCGCCGACCAGCAGGTACCCGGCGCCAGCGGGCAAGATCAGGCCGAAGGCCGGCGTGGTGGCGCCGTCGACCTGCTCGATCCGCTGCGCCAGCTGATCGGGCGCAACCGGGATCGCCTGCCACAGCGGATCGGCGTCGCGCACCAGGGCACTCAAGGCCGCCGCATCGGCCTTGCGAATGAGCCGATGGGTGGACAGGATCTCGAGCTCCTCGACTGCGCCGTTGACGAGCACCGCCATGATCCAGTCGGAGGCCAGGGCGCCAGCGGGCGCATCGGTCCAGCGCGGATCGGATCGCACCTCGGCCTGGTAGGCGAGCGCCGTCTCGTAGCGATGGTGCCCATCGGCCAGGAACAGGCGTTGGCGGGACAGGTCGTCGAGCAGCCCGTCGTCCGGCTCAAAGGCGGCCACGGCGTGCAGGATCCCCTCCCCGTCGCGGGCCAGGCGCTCATCTCCCCGAGTGCGACGCACCTCCGCATGAGACCCATCCGACCGGTCGAAGTAGATGGCCAGGATCGGCGAGATCTGGGTCTTCATGGCGCGCAGGTGGGCGAGCCGATCGGCCTTGGGCCCCGGCAGGGTGTGCTCGTGCGCCCGCACCTCGCCACCGAACGGCTCCAACAGGACCCGGGCCAGGATCCCGTGCACGGACGGCTCGTCCGGCGAAACCGTGGTGCCGTGCCGGTAGGCATAGACCGCGGGGGCCGCGGCCAGGTCCAGCGTTCCATCAGTCCGCCAGTCGCGCAGCGTCGCAGCTGCCGACTCGTGCGAATCGGGGCCGGGCGGCAGCTCCAGCCGGACGGCGTTGCGGTCGTGACGGGCCAGGAGCTCGGCCTGCTGCGCCGCGCTGATGACGTCATATGGCGGGCAGACGACGTCGGTCAGGTCCGCGAACCGTTCCCGGGCGTACTCGAGCCCGCGGAACGGGCGCACCAGCGGCATGGGCCGAGTCTAGCCGCGGCGCGTGACGAACGGCGGCGGCTCGTCGGCCTCGGGCAACGGGAGCCGCACCACGGCACGCCGCGGGAGGCGAACCCGGATGAGGGTGCCGCGGCCGGCCTCTCGGTTTGGCTCCGCACGGATCTCACCGCCGTGCGCCTCCACAATGGCGCGCGTGATGTAGAGGCCCAGCCCCAGGCCACCGAAATGCCGGCCCACCGAGTCGTCCTCCGCCTGGAAGAAGCGCTCGAACACGTGGTCGATCTGCTCGGGTGGGATGCCAATCCCGGTGTCGGACACGGTCAGCTCCACGCCGTTGCCGTACGGGACGGCGCGCACCGTCAGTGGCCCGCCCTCCGGCGAGTACTTGACCGCGTTGTCCAGCAGGTTGGTCAGCACCTGGCCGATCCGATCGCGGTCCGCCTCGATCGGAAGGGCCTCGGTAACTTCGACCGTGACGGGCCGTTCCGGGTGCTCCCGCTCGGTGCGCGCCGCCGCTTCGCGCACCTCCTCGGCGAGGTCCAGCCGCTCGGGCTCGATGCTCACCCCGCCGCGCCGGTCGATGCGGCTGACGTCGAGGAGGTCATCCACCAGCCGCCGCATGCGGCCGACCTGGCTGAGGATGACCCGCATCTGGGACATCTCCTTCGCGCCGGAGCCACCGGCCCGCAGGCGCGCCTCGAGCAGCTGCGAGTAGCCCTGGATGCTGGTCAGCGGCGTGCGCAGCTCGTGGCTGACGATGGACAGGAAGTCGTCCTTGATCCGCTGCGCGCGCTGCTCGCTGGCGACCTGCTCCTGCAGGTCGGCCCACAGTGCGGCGTTCTCGAGTGCCGCCCCGGCTCGCTCGGCGATCGCAATCGCCAGCCGCGCCTCGCCCTCCCCCAGGAGCGGACCGGCCGTGCTGGCTGACGCAAGCACGCCCCGCACCGCTCCCCGCGACACGATCGGCACCGCCAGGACCGAGCGCAGCTGCAGCGCGGCCACCCCATCGGGATCGCCGGGATACGTCGGCGGTGGCTCGTCGCCCCCCACCGTGATCGCGGTCACCGTAGCGCCCGCCGAGCCCGCAATCCCCTCCCCGATGCGCAGCTGCCGGGCGCTCAGGTGGGCCCGCAGGCGTTCCGCCAGCTCGGCCGACCGCCCGTCGGCGCCGGCCATCACCAGGCGGGAGTCCGAGCCATCGTCGCCGGGCTCGGCCACGAGCAGCCAGGTCACGTCGCCGAGCAACGGGGCCGCGGCCCGCACGATGGCGTCGACGGTCGCCTGCCGATCCAGCGAGCTGCCGAAGTCCCGCGCCATCTGGCTGAGCAGCTCGGCCTCGCGCGTGCGCGCGCGCTCGCGCGCCTCCTCCGCCAAGAGCAGCTGAAGGCGCGCATTTTCGGCGGCGCGACCGATCACCACTCGCGCGAAGAGGCCCGCCGCCAGGCCGATGCCGAGCAGGTAGCCGACCCGAATCGGCAGCAGCTCGCGGACCGGCGCGTCGGTGCCCGTGGCCAGCACGACGGCCGATGC
This sequence comes from Chloroflexota bacterium, assembly GCA_046725855.1. Lineage (GTDB taxonomy): Bacteria > Chloroflexota > Limnocylindria > QHBO01 > QHBO01 > DASQFY01. The sequence goes on from JBKOZM010000090.1 coordinate 3,615, forward strand.
GTACATGAACGAGACGACCAGCGAGGCCCAGACCGAGGCGCCCAGGCCAAAGCGCAGGGCCACGCCCAGCACCACCGGCCAGTAGAAGAGGTACGCGTCCAGCGCGTCGGGCTCGACGTAGATGACCAGCGTCACGATCACCATGTCGAGCGCGGTCGCCACGATCCCGACCTCGCGCGACGGGAAGCGGCCGACCAGGAAGAGGACGGCCACCGAGTAGGCCGCAGTCGCCAACGCCAGCCCCAACAGCCAGGCGAACGAGCTCAGCTGTTCGCGGACGATGAGGATGGCCACCAGCGAGACGGCCACGATCGCGAGGCGAGCCGCCGCCAGCTGACGCTCCTGGGCGCGCATCTGGCGCTCCACGTGGCTCTCGAGGTCGGGGAGGCGAAGCCCCGGCGAATCCATCGGCAGCGCGGTCCTCCCGGGCGTGGCGGGCCGACTATAGC
>JBKOZM010000091.1:0-3692 GCA_046725855.1 Chloroflexota bacterium
CACGATGGCCTGAGCCTCACCCTCGGCGACGGTCTCCTGGCGGAACTTCTCGGCCTCGGCCACCCGCTGGATGGCCTCGGACTCGCCCTCGGCCCGGAGGATGCGCTGCTGCTTGTCGCCCTCGGCGCGCAGCACGGCGGCCTGCCGCTCGCCCTCGGCGCGCGTGATCGCGGCCTGCCGCTCGCCCTCGGCCTGGGTGACAGTGGCCCGCCGGGTGCGCTCGGCCTTCATCTGCTCGTGCATCGAGCTCGCCACGTCGGGCGGCGGGTCGATGCGCTGGATCTCGACCCGGCCGACGCGCACGCCCCACTTGTCGGTGGCGTCGTCGAGGATCTCGCGCAGCTCGGTGTTGATCTTGTCGCGCGACGTGAGCGCCTCGTCGAGCTGCATGTCGCCGATGACGTTGCGGAGGTTGGTCTGCGCCAGCTTGGTGACGGCCAGCATGAAGTTGGCGACGTTGTAGACCAGCCGCTGCGGCTCGGTCGGCTCGTAATAGATGACGGCGTCGACGGACACCACCACGTTGTCGGAGGTGATCACCTCCTGCGGCGGCACGTCGACCACCTGCTCTCTCATGTCGACCGGCCGGAGCGTCTGGTAGATGGGCGCGATGATCCGCAGGCCGGGGTCGACTGTCTCCTTGTACTTGCCGAGCTGCTCGACCAGGCCCTTCTGGTACGGCCGGACGATCCGCACCCCGGCCGCGACGTAGATGAACAGCACGACGGCGATGACCGCCAGGAAAACAACGAGCGCAGTCATGACAGCAGCTCCTTGGTCGTCCGCCTCATGGTTCGAGGTCGCCCGCGGTCGGGGGCGGCAACACGTCGACGGCCGCGACGACCACCCTGGTGCCCTGCACGTCGGCCACTCGCACCGTGCTTCCCGACGGGATGGGTGACCCGTCGGTCGACTCGGCCCGCCATTCCTCGCGGTCGACGCGGACCAGACCCAGCTCGCCGCTGCCCGGGATGTCACGCAGCACGACGGCGCTCTGGCCGAGCAGCCGGCGCGAGCCGACGCCGGCGTCGTGGCTCGAGCGGTTGAGGCGGTGCGCCACCGGCCGGAGCGCGAACAGGGTCGCCACCGACGCGCCGATGAACACGATCCACTCGACGGCCACACTCACGTCGGCGAAAGCGAGCAACGCCGCCAGGAGCGCTCCGACGGCGAAGGGCAACAGGAAGAACGAGCCAGGGGTGGCCAGCTCGCCGACCGCGAACACGGCGGCGGCGATGACCCAGATCCAGCGCCAGTCCTCTGGAGAATCCATCTGTCGTTGCGCCTCACGGTGTCCGCCGCCGGGGGGAACTGATGATCCCCCAAGGAGAAATCTACCCCGGCCCCGCGGTTCGGGTGTGACGACGTGTGTCGATTCGGCGTCGTTCGGGCGACGGTCGGGCAATGGCCGGGCAGTGGCCGGGCAGTGGCCGGCCGACGGTAGCGTGGCGGGCGATGTTGGAGCCCGCACCCTGCCTGCTCACCGTCCACGCCCACCCCGACGACGAGGCGTCCAAGGGCGCCGGCACCGTCGCCCGCTACCACGCCAAGGGCGTACGCACCGTGCTCGTCACCTGCACCGGGGGCGAGGCGGGCGACATCCTCAACCCGGCGATGGATCGCCCCGATGTGGTCGCCGACCTGCCGGCCATCCGCCGTCGCGAGCTCGCCCGGGCGGCCCAGATCATCGGCTACGACGAGGTGGTGCTGCTGGGCTACCGCGACTCGGGCATGCCCGACACCGAGCCCAACGCCCACCCCGAGGCCTTCGCCAACGCCGACCTCGACGAAGCCGTCGAGCGGCTGGTCGCGGTCATCCGCCGGGAGCGGCCGCAGGTGATCGTCACCTACCCCGACGACCAGAGCCGCTACCCCCACCCCGACCACTTGCAGGTGCACGACATCTCCGTGCCTGCCTTCGAGCGCGCCGGCGACCCGGACGCCTATCCCGAGGCGGGCGAGCCGTGGCAGCCGCTGAAGCTCTACTACTCGGTCTGGGCGCGCAAGCGCATCGAGGCGATGCATCGCCGGTTCCGCGAGCTCGGCCTGGAGTCGCCGTTCAGCGACGAGTGGTTCGAGGGGCCGTCGCAGGACGACCGCATCACCACGTCGGTCGATCTCAACGGCTACGGCGACGTGCGCATGGACGCGCTGCTGGCCCACGAGACGCAGGTCGACCCGGAGTCGCCGTTCTGGTTCGGACTGTCGCGTGACGAGCAGACGGCGATCCACCCCTACGACGATTACATCCTGGCGCGGACCATCGTCGACACCGCGAGGCCCGAGTCCGACCTCTTCGCGGGGGTGCCGGCGAGGGTTGGCCGGCCGTCGTGAGCGGGGCCGGTCGCGGCCATGGTCACCTTCCTCAGCGAGAACTGGGCCGAACAGTGTCGTGAGCTGTTCGCTGACCTGCCGGCGCGTCCCGGCGCGTCGGCGCGGGTCGCGCATGTGATCACGGGCACGCCGCAGGGAGCGGTCGTCGTTGGCCTCGCGGTCGAGGACGGCCGCGTGGTGAGCGTGACGACCGGGCGCGCCGCGGATGCCGACACCGGCGCCGACCTCACGATCACGACCACCTACGCAGATGCCCGGCGGCTGGCGGTGGGCGACCTCGACGCCAGCGTGGCCGTCATGCAGGGGCGGGCCAAGGTGGCGGGCGACGTGGGCAAGCTGCTGGCGCTGCTACCACTCACCCGCACGCAGCAGTACCGGTCGGCACTGGCGGCGCTGCACGAGCGCACCACCACCGAGATCTGAGCGGGCGGGACCTACCCGGTCGTTGCCAGGCGCGACGACAACGCCGCCCGCTGGTTCGCCTCGACCTCGGTGCACACAGCCACGGCCGCCTCGACGAAGGCGGGGAGCGCCGCCGGTGAGCGCCGCTCGCGGTGCCAGCCGAACGAGATGTGGCGCGGCGCCACCGGCGGGTCCAGCGGCACCACGACCGTGCGCGTGTCGGCGAGGTTGACTGTGAGCAGGGGCAGCAGCCCGCTCGCCAGGCCCGCGGCGATGAACCCTTGGACCGTGGGGTTGTCGTCGGACAGGAAGACGAAGTCGGGGTCTGCGTTGGCCGGGGCCAGCCGCTCGACGACCTCGGCGTGGCAGCCCCCGCCGCCCCAGGTCGCGAGCGGCAGGTGGGCGATCTGCTCGAGGGTCACCGAGCGGGCGCTGGCCTCGGGGGCGTCGGCCGTCGTCACGAACACGTAAGGGTCCTCGAGCAGGTCGACCGATGCCAGCCAGGTGGGCGGCTCCTCGGCCATGGGCGACTCGACGAACGTGGCGTCGATCTCGCCGGCCTCGAGCCAGCGCATCAGCTCCGACGCCTGCTGCGACTCTCGCAGCGTGACGGTGACGGCGGGCCGTTCGGCGCCGAAACGCCGCATGAGCACGGGCAGCACGTTGGTGCCGACGCTCTGGATCGTGCCGATGCGCAGCGCGCCCCGGTCGCCACCGGTGAGCGCACGAAGGTCGGCCTCGGCGGCCTTGACCCGGTGGACGATGGCCGCGGCGTGCTCGCAGAACGCCTGGCCGACCTCGGTGAGCTGGACGGGACGGGGACCGCCGGGGCGGTCGAACAACGGTGAGCCGACGATGCGCTCGAGGGCAGCGACCTGCTGGCTGATCGCCGACTGGGTGTACCCGAGCCGCTCGGCCGCGCCCGTGAACGACCCGGTCTCCGACACGGCCAGGAC
>JBKOZM010000092.1:0-8034 GCA_046725855.1 Chloroflexota bacterium
TCCCAGGGCCAGGCGGCGGAGGCGGCCGAGCGCGCCGCGGCCGAGGCGCGGACGCGTCTGGCGGTCGCCGAGGCCACCCTCGCGGGGCGTGCGGCCGACGAGGCCGCGCGCCGGTTGAGCCAGGCGAGCGAGCTGGCCGCGCGGCACCCGTCGCCTCCCGCCACGCTCGCTGCGCGAGATGAGGCGGCCGACGCCGTTGCGGCGTCGATCGAAGCCTGGACGAGCCGGCCGCCCCAGCGCGCCGAGCTCGATGGACCCTCCGCCCGCGAGCTGCGCGAGGAGCTGGAGGGGCTGCCACAACCGCCGCAGGGCGACGCCACGCCACATCCCACCGTCACGGCCGCCGTGCGCGCCCACGAGGTGGCGCAGGAGGCGCTCCGCGGTGTCGGAGACGCCCCGGTGGTAGGACAGCCGGCGTCGCTCGATCTCGACGAACCGGCCCTGCGCGCGCTGGCCGGGCGCCTGCGAGGACAGGAGATGCCGCGCGGCGCCAGGATCGAGGAGGAGCTGAGCGCGGCGCGCCGTGGTCTCGCCTCAGCGCCGAGTCCGCTGCCCCCGGCAGCCGCGTCGGCCACCCTGGTCCTGGCCGGCCTCATCGCGGTGGTCCTGAGCGCACCGCTGTTCGGGATCACGTTCGTCGCCCTGGCCATCGCCGCCGGCGGATGGGCGTGGCTGGCCGGCGCGCCCCGCCGGTCGGCAGCGACGCGCATCAGGCGGGCGGAGGCCGCCCTGGCCCCCTATCGCGAGGCGGCCGCGGCGGCCGCAGAGGCGCGTGAGGCCGCGAAGCGCGAGGCGGAGCAGCGTGGGCTTCCTGGCGATCCCACCGCGCTCGAGGCGCTCGCCGACGAGCTCCGCGATCGCCGCCGGGGCGAGGCGTGGGCGGCGCACCGAGCCGGCCTGGAGGCGCGAAGGGACGCAGCAGCCGATGCGCTGCGTCTCGCGCTCGAGAGTCGTGGCGTCACCGTCGGGGATGACCTGAGCGCGGCCTGGTCGGCGTATGAGGCGGCCTGCGCGGCGCGCGCCGGGCAGGCTGCGCTGGCCTCTCGCCGTGAGGCGCTGGCCCGGGAGCTGGCCGTCCGCGAGGCCGCTGAGCAGCGAGCCGCGGCCGAAGCGCACCTGCGCGCCGCTGCCGAGCGCCGGCTCCGGGACGCGGCGGCGGGGGTTGCGGTCGATCCCAGCCTGGGACCGGACGAGCTCGTGGCCTCCCTGGTTGCCTGGCAGGCTGAGCGCGCCGCGGCGGTGCACGCCGGGCAAGTGGCGATTACCGAGTGGGAGCGGCTTCAGGCACTGCTGGGCGGCAGGAGCCTCGAGGAGCTGCGGGTCGAGGCCGTCGACCGCGAGCAGCAGGCAGAGACACTTGCCGCCGGGCTGGGCAAGCCTACGGGCATCGAGCTCGGGGCGGAGGGCGCGCAGGTGGACATCGGGGCGCTGCGCCACGAGGTCTCCCGCCTGGAGCGTGAAGCGAGCGAGCTCGTGGGAAGCCTCGGCACCCGGGGCGAGGGCCTGCCGGACGTGGCCGAGGCCGAGGAACAGGCGGATGCCGCCCGCAGCGAGATGCAGCGAGTCGAGTCGCTCGCCCGCACCCTGGACGAGACGCTCCGCCTGCTGCGGGCCGCCGAGGATCGCGTCCACCGCAGCCTGGCGCCCATCCTGGCCGCGGCTGTGACGCGCTGGCTGCCGGTGGTCTGCGATGGGGCCTACGAAGAGGTCAGCGTCGATCCGGCGGACCTGGCGATCATGGTCAAAGAGGCGAGCACCGGGCAGTGGCGCCAGGCGAGGCTCCTCTCCGAGGGCACGCGAGAGCAGATCTATCTCCTGCTACGGGTGGCGATGGCCCAGCATCTCGTCACCACCGGCGAGACGGCGCCGCTGCTGCTGGACGAGGTGACCGCCCAGGCCGACGCCGACCGCAAGCGACAGATGCTGGCAGTGCTGCACCACCTCAGCCGCGAGCGGCAGATCGTGCTCTTCACGCACGACGACGAGGTGGCCGAGTGGGCCGATCGAACGCTGGAGGCGCCGCGTGATGCGGTCGTGCGACTCCCGCGCCCCGTCACCTCCGGCAGCATCCCGGTGCTCCACCCCGTCGCCATCGGCGGCTGATCCAAGCCAAGCCGTCCACGGCGCGCCGGCCGTCGGCTACGATTGCGCACCACCTCCGATCCGCCCCTCTCGCAGCGAATCCAATGCCGAACGACCGACTGCCCACTCCCGAACGCGTCCTGGTCGTGGCCGCGCACCCGGACGACATCGAGTTCGGGGCGGCGGGCACCATCGCGCGCTGGATCGGTGAGGGGGCCGAGGTGCGCTACCTGCTGATGTCACGTGGCGACAAGGGCAGTGACGACCCGAGCACGGATCCTCGTGCCCTGGCTGCACAGCGCGAGGGGGAACAGCGAGCAGCCGCCCAGGCGCTGGGCGTGGCGGGCGTCGACTTCCTCGACGAGCCGGACGGGCAGATGGAGGTCAGCCTGCGGCTGCGCGAGCGCGTCACGTTCGCCATCCGCTCGGCGCGCCCCGAGGTGGTCATGAGCCACGATCCCACCGTCCTGTTCGTGAACAACGAATGGGTGAACCACCCCGATCACCGGGCGGTTGGCGCGGTGACGGTCGACGCCGTCTTTCCGACCGCGCGTGACCCGCTCAACTTCCCCGAGCACCTGCGGGCTGGCCTGGAGCCGTGGAAGGTGGCCGAGCTGTTCCTGTGGAGCACGAATGAGGCGAACCAGATCGTCGACATCAGCGACACGCTGGACCGCAAGATCGCCGCGCTCGCGCACCACACCAGCCAGTTCCACGACTTTCCGGAGACCGCCAAATGGCTGCGGCGGCGGGCGGAGGAGCTCGGCGAGCAGGCCGGCTATGGTGCCGCGGAGGGCTTCCGGCGGGTGATGCTGGCCCGGTGACACGCCCCGCGCGGCCGCTTCCGGGGACGCCCAGCTGGGCGATCCTCTCGCTTGCGATCGCCGTCCTGGCGACGGCCTGTGGCGCGCCACCTCCCAACGCGACCCCCGATCCGACGCAGGTCCCCATGGCCCCGGTCAGCGCCGCGCACGACACGGTCGTGGCTTTCCTGGACGCCTGGCGGTCGAGGAGGTATGAGGGCATGTATCGGATGCTCGCCGCGGCCGACCGCGAGCGCTACAGCTCCGAGCAGTTCACCGGCCTGCTTGCCAGCTTCGACGAGCTGACGGGGGCTCGCCAGCTGGAAACCGCGGTGGGATCCACGATTCCGACCGTGCTCCCCCCGCAGCCGCGGCCGCCGGACCAGCCGGCGCCGAGCCCTACTCCGCTCCCCAGCGGCGCGCCCCCAGCACCGACGCCGCCGGCGAGCGCCATGCCGGAGACGAGCCCGTCGCCGACGCCCGTGCCGGCCGGCACGCCCCTCGACGGTCCCGTACCGGCCCTGCGCATTCCCGTCGACCTCCAGTTCGCCACCAGCCTGCTCGGTGACGTTCGCCTCAAGCGCGACCTGGTCCTGGTCCAGGGAGCGGACGGCTGGCAGATTCGGTGGAGCCCGGCGGTCCTCTTCCCGGAGCTCGGCGAGGCGGGCTCGCTGGCTCGCACCCGCCAGGACGCGCCCCGGGGCCGGATCGTCGCCGCCGACGGCACCGTCTTCGCCCAGACGCGGAGCGATGGCGTGCGCATCTATCCGCAGGAGTGGCTCGCTGGTCAGACCATCGGCTGGGTGACCGACGTGACCGAGGACGAGCTCACGGTCCTCGGCCACCTGGGCTACCAGGCGGCCGACGTCATCGGACGCGGGGGCATCGAGAAGGGTGCGGATGTGCTGCTGCGCGGCAGTCCCGGCTTCACCTTGCAGGCCGTTCCAGCCTCGGGTGAAGCGGTTCCCCTTCTCACCCGACCAATGGTGCCCGGGGCCGATGTTGTGATCACCATCCGGCCCAGGATCCAGGCTGCGGCCGAGGCGGCGATCGGCGGCTATGGCGAGGCGGCCACGGCCGTCATCGACCCGGGCAGCGGCGACATCTGGGCGCTCGCATCGGCTCCTCTCTTCAACCCGAACTCGATGACCCTGGGATCGACGCTGGGCGGACGAACGTTGGCAGCTCCCGGTGCCGGCGCGCGGCTCAACCACGCCACCATGGGCGCCTATCCGACCGGCTCATCGTTCAAGGTCTTCACCCTCGGCGCCGCCCTGAAGACGGGCGTCGCCGGGCCCGGCACGCGCATGACCTGCCCCGGCACATGGACCTTCTCCGGCTTCACCTTCCACAACTACATGGACCACCGACTGCCCGGCTTCGTGAGCCTGCTGCAGGCCATGGCCTTCAGCTGCAACACGACCTACATGCCGCTCTCGATCATGGTCTACAACGCCAACGCCACCGCGCTGACCGACCTCGTCGGCGAGTTCGGATTTGGCCAGTCGACCGGCGTCCAGCACCTGACCGATGCCGATGGCATCCTGCCTGATCCGCACTACTTCGAGGCCACGCCGCGCTGGGACGGTGTCGTGCATCCGTACGGTCCGTTCGACCAGATCCAGCTGGCGATCGGGCAGGGCGACCTGCTGGCCACCCCACTGCAGATGGCGAACGCCTACGCCGCCATCGGGAACGGTGGCACGCTCTGGATCCCTCGCCTGATGGTCGAGGCGCGGCGGCCGGATGGCAGCGCGGTGGAGCGCATCGCCCCCACCCACGCCCGCGAAATCAGCCTGACCGACGCGCAGCTCGCCTACGTGGTGGAGTCGATGAAGGCAGTCGTCAACCTGCCGTACGGCACCGCCCGCGGCGCATTTCTCGGCTTCGGCATCCAGGTCGCCGGCAAGAGCGGCACGGCCGAAACCGGTGGCCCGAACCCGGACGCCTGGTTCCCGGCCCTCGCCCCGGCCGACGCCCCGCAGATCAGCGTGGCGACCGTTCTCGTCCGCGTCCCGCTGGCGACCGGTGGCTCGGACGCTGCGCCGCTCGTGCGCCGTGTCATGGCGAGCTACTTCGCGGACCAGTGAAAGGACGACAGGCGCGGGACCTGGCTGCACCGCGTCGGTACCGATTCGAGGGCGGTCCCTACGACGCCCCGCAGCAATTCGACTGTGAGTGCCGGCTCGTGGTCCGCACTCCAACGACGGCTGAGCTCTGGACGCTTACCGAGCCACCTCGCAGGATCCGGATAGAGGCGAGGTACGTCGGGAAATCGATCGCCGCCTTCGATAGCGAGACGACGAGTCGCATCTGCACGTACATCATCGACGATGGTCCGCCGCCACCGAGCGGCGCGCACCCGACGGAGCCCGCATACAGTGGCATGGCGCTGTGGGAAGAGGACGACGTCGGCAACGTCACCGTGAAGTCTTTTGAGTATCCCGGCTGAGCGGTGGCATGCAACGTTTGACCCATCGCCAGAAGGCGGAGCTGCTTTGACACCGCGTTCGCGGGACGGGTAGCATCGGGCTGCCGCTCCTTACGCTCCGCGTTACGTGGTGGAACCCGCTCTGCGATTACGCCTGTGATCTCCGAGAACGCGATCCCGCTGAGGTTCCAGACCGCCGAGGTCGGCGTCGACTGGCTCCAGTGCAATATCGAGTGCCAGGAAGGCTGCCCGGTCAACACGAACTGCCGCGGCTACCTGATGCTTGCCGCGGAGGGCCGCTTCGAAGAGGGGTACATCCTCGCCCGCGACCCGAACCCGGTGGCCGCGATCTGCGGCTACGTCTGCTCCGCGCCGTGCGAGAAGGCCTGCCGCCGCGCCGACATCGACAAGCCGCTGGCCATCCGCGCCATGAAGCGCTTCCTGGTGGACTGGCACTACGGCAATAACATGCCGGACAACATCGTGGTCGCCCCGTCGACCGGCAAGAGCGTCGCCGTCATCGGTGCCGGGCCGGCCGGCCTGTCGGCCGCAAAGGAGCTGGCCGCCGACGGCCACGAGGTGCACGTTTACGAGGCGCTCGCCTCGGGCGGTGGCACCTGCCTGATCGGGGTCCCGGCCTTCCGGCTGCCGCGCGACGTCATCGAGCTGGACGTGAACTGGGTCGCCAAGCACGGGGCCGAGTTCCACTACAACGTCGAGGTCGGGCGCGACATCACCCTCGACCAGCTCCGCGAGCGGCACGACGCGGTGGTCGTCTCGACCGGCTGCATGTACCCGGTCGCCATGAACATTCCCGGCGAGGAGCTCGACGGCGTCATCTACGGCGTCGACTTCCTGAAGAAGGCGAACCTCGGCCAGGAGCAGTGGGTCGGCGACCATGTCGTCATCGTGGGCGGCGGCTACACCGCCATGGACTCGTCGCGCACCGCGCTGCGGCTGGGCGCCAAGACCTCGGTGGTCTGCTATCGCCGCGGCCCGGAGGAGATGGTGGTCGACGAGGAGGAGCAGCACGAGACGCGCTTCGAGGGCGTGCGCTTCGAGCTCTTCGCCGCCCCGGTGGAGGTGCTCGGCGACGAGCACGGCAAGGTCAAGGGCATGGTCTTCCAGCGCGTGAAGCTCGGCCCTCCGGATGCCAGCGGACGCCGATCGCCGGAGCCGATCCCGGGCAGCGAGTTCACGATCCCCTGCGACATGGTCATCCCCTGCACCAGCCAGGCCTCGGACAACAACGTGCTGGGCGAGTACGGCTCGAAGCTCAACCGGCACCTGGGCGTCACCGACACGCGCGAGATCGTGGCGGGTGGATCGGTCTCATCCTGGCGCACGCCGCCGCTCAACGGGACGACGCCCAAGGGCCCGGACGGGAAGCCGTACAACGCGCTGAAGTTCGACCTGAACCGCGGCCTGGTCGTCACCAATCCCGACACCTTCCAGACCAACGTGGCCGGCGTCTTCGCATGCGGCGACTTCGTCACCGGTCCGGCCACGATCATCGAGGCCGCCGGTCGGGGCCGACGCACGGCGCGTGCGGTCGACCGCTGGCTGGCCGGGGTGCGTGGCAGCGAGCTCGAGGAGCTGCCGGTCATCAACCGCGCCACCATCACCCAGGCGCTGGAGCACGACATGCCGTGGGCCTACGAGGCGACCGAGCGCCAGCACATCCCCATGGCGCCGCCGGAGCTGCGCCGCGATTTCACCAGCCTGGTCGAGGTGGGCTACGACAGCCGCGGCGCGATCGCCGAGGGCGCCCGCTGCCTGCAGTGCAACCACAACATCAACATCGATGGGCCGCGCTGTATCCTCTGCGGGCTCTGCGCCGACGTCTGCCCTGAGGGTGTCATCTACATGGTCGACAAGTCGACCGTGGGCGGCGACGACCCTGAGATCGACCTGTTCCAGTCCTGGCCGCGCGGCATCGCCATGATCATCGACGAGGAGCGTTGCATCCGCTGCAACCTCTGCGTCGAACGCTGTCCCACCAACTGCATCACCATGGACCGGCTCGAGCTGGAGCGGTTCACACCCGACGGGAAGGTGCTCTTGGAGAGCTACAAGGACAACGTGCTCGGCCAGATCGGCCAGCAGGCGGGCATGGCGGTGGACCGATGAGCTTCCTGGTGCGGATCGTCAAGGAGTCGAACCTCTGGCGCAGCCTCTTCCGGCAGCCCTACCCCAGCACCAGCCGCACCCGGGCACTGGCGGTCATGAACAACGTCTTCCTGCACCTGCACCCGGTGCGGGTCAAGAAGCACGCCATCCGCTACACGTACACGTTCTGCCTGGGCGGGATCAGCTTCTTCCTGTTCCTGGCGCTGACCGTGACCGGCGTGTACCTCATGTTCTTCTACGTGCCGTCCATCACCCGCGCCTTCCAGGACATCCAGACGATCGAGAACTCGGTCGCCTTCGGGTCGCTCATCCGCAAAATGCACCGCTGGGCCGCGCACCTCATGGTGCTGACCGTCTTCCTGCACATGATCCGCGTCTTCTACCACGGCGCCTACAAGCCGCCGAGGGAGTTCAACTGGGCGGTCGGCTCATTCCTGCTCTTCTGCACCATCTGGCTCAGCTTCACCGGCTACCTGCTGCCGTGGGACCAGATCGCCTTCTGGGCGATCACCGTCGGCACCCAAATGGCGACCTACGCGCCGCTGGTGCCCGGTGAGTCCAGCTTCGTGCTGCTGGGCGGCATCGAGG
>JBKOZM010000093.1:0-6926 GCA_046725855.1 Chloroflexota bacterium
AGGAGGGGACGCTGACCCCCATCGCTGCCGACCTCGACTCGATTCGGGCGGCGATGCGCCTCTGATGACCGCTGCCGACGGCCGGAGCCGATGCCCGTGGGGCACCGGCGATCCCGTGTACCTCGCCTATCACGACAACGAGTGGGGCGTTCCATTGCGCGATCCGCACGGCCTGTTCGAGCTCCTCAACCTGGAAGGAGCGCAGGCCGGCCTGGCCTGGATCACGATCCTGCGCAAGCGCGAGGGGTATCGGCGCGCGTTCGACGGGTGGCATCCCGAGCGCATCGCGGCATACGGGGCGGAGGACGAGGCTCGTCTGCTGGCCGATGCCGGCATCGTCCGCAACCGGGCCAAGGTGCGGGCCACGATCGCGAACGCCGCCGCTTACCTGCGCCTGACCGATGAGACCGGCCCGTTCGCGGACTACCTGTGGTCCTTCGTCGACGGGGCGCCCATCCAGGGCAGCTGGTTCTCGCTGGCCGAGATCCCAGCCGAGACCGATGCCTCCCGCGCGCTGTCGCGCGACCTGCGACGGCGCGGCTTCTCGTTCGTCGGCCCCACCAGCGTCTACGCCTTCATGCAGGCCGCCGGGTTGGTCAACGATCACCTGGTCAGCTGCTACCGGCACGCGGAGGTGGCGCGGCTCGCCTGACCGGCCGCTTCCTATACTCGCGCCATGCCCCCCATCGCGACGGTCGAGGTGCCGGCCAGCTCCGCCAACCTGGGAAGCGGCTTCGACTGCTTTGCCGTGGCGCTGAGCCTCAAGCTGCGCGCCGAGCTGTACGCCGGCGACGAGGCCGGCATCCTGCTCAACGCGCACGGCGAGGGCATCCCCGATGCCGCCGACGACCCGGCCGCCAACCTGGTGATCCGCTCGTTCCGCGAGGGGATGCGCGCCGCGCACGGCGCCCCGGAGGGCAGCGGCGCGTGGCGCATCGAGGTCAGCAGCATGATCCCGGCGGCGCGCGGGCTGGGCAGCTCGGCCTCGGCCATCGTGGCCGGGCTGCTGCTGGGGGCCAGCGTCGGTCGCAACGCGCCCTCGCCGGACGAGCTGCTGGCGCTGGCCACCAACCTGGAGGGCCATCCGGACAACGTGGCCGCGGCCCTGTACGGCGGCTTCACGCTGGCCGTGGCCGCCTCGAGCCAGGCGCCCGTCATCCTGCGTCGCTTCCGCGTACCGGACGAGTGGATTCCGGTCGTGTTCGTGGCCAGCGCCGAGAGCCGCACCGCCCAGATGCGCGCGGCGCTGCCCGCGGCCGTGCCCCACCCCGACGCGGCACTGCAGGCCGGCCGCAGCGCGCTGCTGGCTACGGCGATCATGACCGGCGACGCCAGCCTGCTGCGCCAGGCCATGGCCGATGCCCTGCACCAGCCCTATCGGCTGCCGCTGCTGGAGGGCGCCGCCGAGCTCATCGAGCGTGCCTACGACCATGGTGCCGCCGGCGCCGCGCTCTCCGGCGCCGGCCCCAGCGTGCTGGCCATCTGCGACTCGCCGATCACCGCCCACTCCGTGGAGAAGGCGTGGAATGCGGCTGGCGTTCCGGGCATGGCCACCCGCCTGCGCTTCGACGTGGCCGGGGCGCGGCTCCAGCACGCCAGCGAGGGGACTGAGCGTTGAGCCTCGTCACGCTGACCGGCATCGCCAAGAGCCACGGCGCCCAGCACCTGTTCGCCGGCGTCGACCTGCAGATCGTGGCCGGTCGCCGGATCGCCATCGTCGGGCCGAACGGGGCGGGCAAGACCACGCTGCTCGAGATCATGACCGGCGACCAGGAGGCGGACGCCGGAACGGTGACCCGTGGCAAGGACCTGGTCATCGGCTACCTGCGCCAGGAGGTGGCGGAGTCGAGCGGCCGCTCGGCCCTGGCCGAGGTCCTCGCCGGCGCCGGGGCGGTGAGCGGCATCGAGCGGCGCCTGCGGCACATCGAGGCGGAGCTGGCCGAGGCGACTGCCGACGACGAGCTGGCCGAGCTGATGGAGGAGTACGGCCGGCTCCAGCACCGGTTCGAGGCGCTGGGCGGCTGGTCGCTGGAGGCCGAGGCGCGCCGCATCATGGCCGGCCTGGGCTTCGCCCAGGAGGACATGGAGCGCAACACCGGCGAGTTCTCCGGCGGCTGGATGATGCGGGTGGCGCTGGCGCGGCTGCTGCTGCAGAACCCCGACCTGTTGCTGCTCGACGAGCCGACCAACCACCTGGACCTCGCCTCGGTCGAGTGGCTGCAGACCTTCCTGGCCGAGTACGCCGGTGCGGTGGTGCTCGTTTCGCACGATCGCGACTTCATCAACGCCATCGTCAACCGGGTCGCCGAGCTGCGCCGCGGGACGCTCACCGAATACGTGGGCGACTACGCCGACTTCGTCGGCCAGCGCGAGGAGCGCATCGCCCAGCTGGAGATCGCGGCCAAGGCGCAGGGTCGCAAGATCGCGCAGGTCGAGCGCTTCATCGAGCGCTTCCGCTACAAGGAGAGCAAGGCGCGGCAGGTGCAGAGCCGCGTCAAGCAGCTGGCGCGGATCGAGCGCGTGGTGGTTCCGACCACGCGTGCGAAGAGCGTCAAGTTCCGCTTCCCGCAGCCGCCTCGCAGCGGGCGGACCGTCATCACCCTGCGCGGCATCGTCAAGCGCTACGGGTCTCACACCGTGTACGACGGCCTGGACCTCGTGCTCGAGCGGGGGCAGAAGGTGGCCCTCATCGGCCCCAATGGCGCCGGCAAGAGCACCCTGCTCAAGATCCTGGCCGGCGTGCTGCCGATCGACGGCGGGAGCCGCGAGCTGGGCCTGAACGTGCGGGTCGCCTACTTCGCCCAGCACCAGATCGAGGCCCTGAACCCGACGAACACGGTGTTCGAGGAGCTGGCCGGCGTCGCCCTGCGCATGACGACCGCCGACATGCGGCGACTGCTGGGTGCCTTCCTGTTCTCCGGCGACGACATCCAGAAACGGGTCGGCGTGCTGTCCGGCGGCGAGCAGACCCGGTTGGCGCTGGCCAAGCTCATGGCCGATCCGGCCAACCTGCTGTGCCTCGACGAGCCGACCAACCACCTCGACATCGCCTCGCGCGACGTGCTGGAGGACGCGCTCAACGCGTTCCCAGGCACGATCGTGCTGATCACGCACGACCGATACCTCATTCGCTCGGTGGCCACCGCCATCGGCGAGGTCAAGGACGGGACCGCCACCCTGTACCCGGGCGACTTCGAGTACTACGCCGCCAAGCGCGGGCTGGACATCGAGACGCGTGGCGCGGTCGAGGGAGTGGCCACGCCCCGAGGCATCGAGGCGGCGTCGCCGCGGCCGCGCGAGTCGGCGACCCAGGCCGCCGCGCGCAGGCGCAGCGAGGCCGAGGCGCGCAACCAGCGCTACCGGCGCACGCGGGATCTGCGCGCCGCCATCGCGCGGGCCGAGGCGGAGTCGAGCGCCGCCCAGGCCGACCTGACCGAGGCCGGCGAGCGGCTGGCCGATCCGGCCACCTACGCGGACGGGAGCGCGGTCCGCCAGCTGATCGAGCGCTACAACGCGGCCACCGACCGCACCGCGGCTGCGGCCGCCGACCTCGCGCGACTCATCGACGAGCTGACGGCGGCCGAGGCGGAAGGATCGCCGGTCGGGTCGCGGGGGTGAACGCGAACCTGCTCGGGCGCGCCACGGCTTCGGCAACGTGCCGGTCGTCCAGGCGGCAGCGGTGACCATGGGCGGGGCGGCGCTGATCTACGTGGCCATCGCGCTGGTCTTCGGTCAGGCGGCCGGACTGGCCCAGCCCACCGACAGCTGGGCCGCGCTCTGGCCGGTGCTGGTGGCCGGCGTGGCGGGGGCCGGGGTGGCGACCTTCAGCTTCATCACCGGCATTCGCCTGCTGGGCGCCCCGCGAGCCGCGATCTTGTCCACCTTCGAGCCGGTGGTCGGCGTGGTTTTGGCGGCCGTGCTGCTCGCCGAGCGGTCGACCCCGCTGCAGCTCGTCGGTGGGGCGCTGATCATCGCGGCCGGGATCGTCCTGCAGCTGCGTCCGCAGGCGGAGCTGGTCGAGCACGAGGCGGTGGGCGCCTAGCCGAGGCTAGGCCATGAACGCGGCATGGACTGAGCGGGCCACGCTGCCCGCCTGCTCCACCGGGACCTCCGCCCAAACCACGCGCATCCCGCCCTCGTCGAAGCTGCCGGCGCCGTGGGCCGGCACCGGCAACAGCTCCGGCATCATCGCAGCCGGCCCGACCAGGCTGACGCGGGCGATGCGCGGCCTGCGGTCGATGGCCAGCATCAGCACCCCCTCCGGCGCCGGCTCGACCGGGTCCACCGACCCGCGGGAACGCCGGCTCGGACGGGGGCGGACCACCGTCTGCGGCTGGGAGGCGTCCAGCGCGCGGACCACCAGCGTCAGCCTCCCCCGCCGCGCGCGGCGGACGGCTACCGGATGCACGATCTCCGCGCCCAGCTCGGCGAGCAGCTCGAGCTGAACGGCGTCGACGACGTCCAGAAACCGCGCGCCGGGCACGTCGTGCGGGTCGGCCTCCATCACGCCGCCAACGTCCTTGAACAGCTCGCAGCGATCCGCCCGCAGCGCGACCGCCAGCACCACCGCCGACAGGTCGGTTCCCCCGCGCCCCAGGGTCGTGAGCTCGCCATGGCTGCCGATTCCCTGAAAGCCGGCCACCACCGGAACGAGCCCTTCCGCCAGCGCGGCACGCAGGCGTCTGGGCAGGACCCGGCGCACCTCGGCCCCAAGGTGGGCGGCGGCGGTCCGGATCCCCGCCTCCGCGCCGCTGAACGATCGCGCCTCGATGCCGCGCGCCTCCAGCCCCAGCGCGAAGAGGGCCGCGGACAGCGTCTCCCCGGTGGCCAGCGCGCGGTCCGCCTCCCGGGCGAATGGCGAATCCGGCTCGTGAGCCGGCCGGCGCAGGAGGTCGCCATCCGGCAGCAGGGCGGATGCGGAGCTCAGGATGGCATCGGTCACCCCCTCGAAGGCGGAGACCACGACCACCGGACGCAGCCCTGCAGCCCGCTGCTCGACGACGGCGTCCACCGCCGCGACGACGTCCTCCGGCCGGCGCAGGACCGATCCGCCGAACTTGTCGACGACGATCGCCGAGGAGCCTGCGGAGGCGGACGGCATGGCGGCTGAGGGTACCCCACCGGTTCACCATGCGCCGGTGTTCAGGTCATCTGAACACTTGCACGCTACCCTCCACCAGGTGGGCACACCGTCTCCAAAGACCGATGGTGCCGACGCCCTCGCGGGCGTGCGGCGCTCGCTCCTGGCCTGGTACCACACGGAGCACCGGGACTTCCCCTGGCGCCGCACCACCGAGCCGTGGGCGGTGCTGGTCAGCGAGGTGATGCTGCAGCAGACGCAGGCGTCGCGCGTCGCCGAGCGCTTCCCGTCGTTCCTCGAGCGGTTCCCCAGCCCGGCCACCATGGCCCGCGCCTCCGACGCGGACGTGCTGGTCGCGTGGAGCGGGCTCGGATACAACCGGCGCGCGATCGCGCTGCGCCGCGCCGCCGAGGCGATCGCGGCGGGCGGCTGGCCAGGCGACGTGGCCGGGTTGGAACGGCTGCCCGGCATCGGTCCCTACACCGCCAGGGCCGTCGCCAGCCTGGCCTTCGGCCAGCCGGTGGGCGTGGTGGACACGAACGTGCGGCGCTGGTTGGTGCGGTGCTTCGGGATGACCGCGAACGCCACGCGCGCCGCGTTGCAGGCGCTGGCCGACCGGCTGGCGCGCGGCGAGAAGGCGGACGGCCAACCGGGGACCTGGACCCACGCCAGCATGGAGTTCGGTGCGCGCATCTGCACGCCCCGCAGGCCGCGCTGCGAGGGCTGCCCCATCGCCAGCGGCTGTCCATCGCGTGGCATCGCCACCACCGTCCCGGTGCCACGCCAGGCGGCCTTCGCGGGATCGGAGCGCGCCGCCCGTGGCGCCCTGCTCAAGCGGCTGGCCGCCGCCGCGAATGGGGCCCTTGCCGTTGGCGAGGCACGGCGCCTGGCAGCAGGGCTCAGCCAAGTCCCATTCGAGCGGATCGCCGCCGGCCTGGAACGGGACGGGCTGGCCCATCGGTCAGGACGTCGCCTGCGCCTCGGCAGTCGAATCGGCTCGCGGGGCGGACCGGCCGGCGCAGCTACAATCCGGCCATGACCACCGCCATCTCCGGGCTGCGCGTGCAGATCGGCGACCCGATCCCGTCGGTCGGCCTGCGCGCCACCGATGGGTACCTGCTCAACCTGCGCAGCTTCGTCGGAAAGCGGCCCGCCATCGTGCTCTTCTTCGGCGGACCATCGCTGCGTGGCGCGGCCCGGCAGCGGGGCGATGCCCTGGCCCAGGCTCTGAAGGACGCCTTCGCGCGCCTTGAGCGCCACGGGGTGGGCCTGATCGCGGTGACCACCGACAGCGAGCGTCAGCAGGCCGACTACGTGGCGGAGCTGCAGCTTCCGTACCTGCTGTTCTGCGACGAGCGGCGCATCGCGGTGGAGCTGCTCGGCATCCCGACCACGTCTGCCCGCGGCAACGTCAACGTCGAGCCGACCGCCTTCGCGGTCAGCGTTGACGGCATCATCCTGGACATCGTCGAGCAGGCCGCCCCCAAGGGTCTGGTAGCGCGCCTGCTCGAAGCGATCTTTCCCCCCACCTGAGCGGCGCAGACCCCAAGCCGATGCTCACCGTCCGGTCCCACGTCGCCGGCGAACCGCTGCGCCTCGAGGAGGTGCCGCTGCCGGAGCCGACGGGCGACGAGTTGCGGGTCAAGGTCGCTGGCTGTGGGGTCTGCCACACGGATCTGCACATCGCCCGGACCGACCGGCTCCGGGTCACGCGACCCATCACGCTCGGGCACGAGATCGGCGGTTGGGTCGACGCCGCGGGACCGGGCGCTGCCAAGACCCTGCGCCGGGCGCGCCTGCAGGAGGGTGATCCGGTGCTCGTCTTTGGCGGCTGGGGCTGCGGAGC
>JBKOZM010000094.1:0-5678 GCA_046725855.1 Chloroflexota bacterium
CGGCAAGAGCACCCTGGCGGATCGGCTCCTCGAGGCGACCCACACCATCGATCCACGCCAGATGACCTCCCAGGTGCTCGACTCGATGGACCTCGAGCGCGAGAAGGGGATCACCATCAAGGCCCGCGCCGTGCGCCTCCAGTACCAGGCCGCCGACGGCCAGACCTATGCCCTGAACCTGATCGACACGCCGGGGCACGTCGACTTCACTTACGAGGTGAGCCGCTCGCTGCAGGCATGCGAGGGCGCGATCCTGGTCGTCGATGCCAGCCAGGGCATCGAGGCCCAGACCCTGGCCAACGTGCACCTGGCGCTGCAGCAGGACCTGGTGATCATCCCGGTCGTCAACAAGATCGACCTGCCCAGCGCCGATTCCGAGATGGTGCTGGCCGAGCTCGAGGAGACGCTGGCCATCCCGCGTGAGGACGTGATCCTGGCCTCCGCCAAGGAAGGGACCGGCGTGCCCGAGATCCTGGAGGCGATCGTCACCCGCATCCCGCCGCCCCGCGGCGATCCGGCCGCCCCGCTGCAGGCGCTCGTCTTCGACAGCCACTACGACCCGTACAAGGGCGTGGTCGCCTACGTCCGGGTGGCCAACGGCACGCTCCACGACCACGAGCGCATCCGGTTCATGGCGACCGGGGCGGTGAGCGACATCCTGGAGCTCGGCTACTTCCGGCCCGGCCCGGTGCCCACGCGCCGCCTGGCCGCCGGCGAGGTGGGCTACGTGGCGTCAGGCCTGAAGAGCATCGCCGATGCGCGGGTGGGCGACACCCTGACCGATGCGGACAAGCCGGCTCCGGCGCCGCTGCCCGGCTACAAGCAGGCGCTCCCGCTCGTGTTCGCCGGCATCTACCCGATGCGCGGCGACGAGTACCCGCTACTGCGGGACGCGCTCGACAAGCTGCACCTCAACGACGCCAGCTTCGTGTACGAGCCAGAGTCGAGCGTGGCCCTGGGCTTCGGCTTCCGCTGCGGCTTCCTGGGCCTGCTGCACATGGAGATCGTCCAGGAGCGACTCGAGCGGGAGTTCGGCCTGGAGCTGATCGCGTCGGCGCCATCGGTCGAATACCGGGTCAAGCGCTTCAACCGTACCGATGAGCTGGTCGTCGACAACCCGTCCCAGATGCCGGGCGCCGGAGAGATCGAGTCGATCAGCGAGCCATGGGTCGCGGCCCAGGTCATCACGCCATCGGACTACATCGGCGCCATCATGGAGCTGGCCACCGCGCGGCGTGGCGAGTTCGGCAACGTGGAGTACCTCGATCCCAAGCGAGTCAACCTCCATTTCGAGATGCCGCTGGCCGAGCTGATCATCGACTTCTACGACCTGCTCAAGAGCCGCAGCAGCGGCTACGCCAGCCTCGATTACCAGTACCTGGGGTACCGGCCCGGCGAGCTGGTGAAGCTGGACGTGCTGGTCAACGGCGAGCCGGTCGACGCGCTCTCCCTGATCGTCCATCGGTCCAATGCCTATCGCGTCGGCAAGGCGCTGGTCGACAAGCTCAAGGAGCTGATCCCGCGCCAGCTGTTCGAAGTTCCGGTCCAGGCGGCGGTGGGTTCCAATATCATCAGCCGCGAAACGATCCGGGCGATGCGCAAGAACGTGCTGGCCAAGTGCTACGGCGGCGACATCACCCGCAAGCGCAAGCTGCTCGAGAAGCAGCGGGAAGGGAAGCAGCGGATGAAGCGGATCGGGTCCGTCGAGATTCCGCAGGAGGCCTTCCTCGCCGTGCTGCGCATGAACGAGGGCGGCTAGCGTGGACTTCGAGGAATCGCTGCGCCTCTCGATCGCGCTGGGACTGACGATCTTCCTTGTCCTGCTGCGCTTCGACTCGGAGCGGATCCTCCGCTCCGACTACTTCGGCTACCGCTACCCGTGGATGGGGCCGGTCAGTTACTACGGGCTGGTCGTGGCCTTCGCGATCGGGATCGCGGTGATCCTGCCGGATGGCCGGGCGCGCCTCTTCCTGGCGCCGGGTGACCCCGAGCTGATGCTGCCGGTCATGCTCGCCTTCTGCGGAGTCGCGATCCTGAATGCCATCGCCTTCGCCTTCCGCTGGTACGGCGGCATCACGCCCCTGCCGACGCCGCTCCTCCCTTCGCGCCTCATTGGCGCGGCGGCCAGCGCGGTGGCCGACGAGCTCCAGTTCCGCTCGATCGTGCTGGGCATGCTCCTGTTCGCCGACATCCCGGGCGGGACCAGCACCGCGATCACCCTGCAGGCGCTCCTGTACGGACTCTCCCAGCGTCGGCTGTGGCGCGAGCGCCAGTGGTACTTCCTGATCGGCTCCGTGCTGCTCGGCTACGCCGCTGGGCTGGCGACGGTGAGCACCGGGTCGGTCGTCCCGGCCATCGTGGGCCACTTCGCGGTGACGGCCTCGCTGTTCGGGTTCGCCGGGGGGCGGCTCCGCCAGCGTCCCATCTAAAGGCCGATTTGGGGGCCTTGTCGCCGGCGTACCACCGTTGAGCGCGGCGCGGCACGAGGACATTCACTGATGCACCATCAGTGGTGGTGAGCACCGGGCCCATCTCGCGCCCGCGCGTCAGAATGGACCAGGAGGTCCGATGCGACCGGTTCAGAGCCACCACCTGTACATCCACGTTCCGTTCTGTCGGCTGGTGTGCGCCTACTGCGACTTCGTGACGGTCGGCGGGCGACGCGCCGACATCCCGCGCTACGTGGACGCCCTCGTTGCCGAGCTGGCGGCACGGCCCGCGCCTGGCGAGCTGACCACGATCTACTTCGGCGGCGGTACGCCATCCCTGCTCCCGGCGCGCGACGTTGCCCGGCTGGTGGCGGCAGCGTCCGAACGATGGGGTCGGCCGCCAGACGAGGTCACGCTGGAGGCGAATCCCAGCTCACGCGAGGCGCCGGATTGGAGCGGGCTGCGAGCGGCCAGCGTGAATCGGATATCGCTGGGCATGCAGTCCCTGCGCGATGCTGAGCTGCGGGCGCTGGCTCGCGGCCACACCGCCGCGGAGGGGCGCGCGGCCTATCGGGCGGCGCGGGCCGCTGGCTTCGACAACGTCAGCCTGGACCTCATCTACGGCATCCCCGGCCAGTCGCTGGCGGCTTGGCGACGAGGCCTGCAGGCGGCGCTGGCGCTCCAGCCTGAGCACCTGTCGCTCTACGCCCTGCAGCTGGCGATGGCGCCCGACGAATGGGCCGCGCTACCGCGGCCGGGTGCGTTGGCTTGGCGGCAGCGCATGCTGGACCGCCAGGATGACGACCTGACCGCCGACCAGTACCGGCTGGCTGAGGAGCTTCTGGCGCGTGCCGGCTACCGCCACTACGAGCTCTCCTCGTGGGCGCTGCCCGGCCACGAATCGCGGCACAACACCGCCTACTGGGCGCGGCGTCCGTATGCCGGCATCGGCGCCGGGGCACATTCGTACGACGGCGTCTGCCGGTCCTGGAACGTGCGCGAGCTGGACCGATACCTCGGCCTCATCGAGGCGGGCGAGCCTGCCACCGGCGGCGAGGAACGGCTGGACCGGGAAACGCACGCCTTCGAGGCGATCGCGCTGGGGCTTCGGGCCGTCGATGGGCTCGACCGGCGGGCCTTCGCGGCCGAGTTTGCCCTGGATCCGCTCGACCGCTTCCCCGATGCCATGGCGGAGACGACCAGCGCCGGCCTGCTGGAAGTCGATCCGGATGCCATCCGCCTGACGGCGGCCGGGCGCCTCCTCGCGTCCGAGGCGCTGGAAGCCTTCCTGCCCCGAACCTGATGCGCTTCCCGCCGGCGACCCTGGCGGCAATCGCAGACGGCCGGGTCGATCGCGCGTTCCGTCGCTGGGAGCGACCCTTGGTGAAAGTGGGCGGCAGTCAGCGCACTGCGATCGGCGTCATCGGCTTCGACGCAGTCGAGCTGGTGGCTCGGGAGAAGGTGAGCGAGGAGGACGCGCAACGTGCGGGCTTCGCCTCGCGCGATCAACTCCTGACCTTCCTGGATCGCCGGCCCGTCGGGGCCATCTACCGCGTGCGCCTCCGTCTGGTGGGGCCGGACCCGCGCCTTGCCCTCCGCGCGTCGCTGCCAAGTGAGGTCGAGGTCGCGGAGATTCAGCGGAGGCTGGAACGCCTCGACCGCTTCAGCCGGCACGGTCCGTGGACGCGGGCAGTGCTGGAGGCGATCGATGCGCAGCCGGGCGTGCGCGCCGCCGATATCGCACCGCAATTCGGCCGCGAGCGGCTGCCGTTCAAGGCCGACGTCCGCAAGCTGAAGGAGCTGGGTCTAACCGAGAGCCTGGAGGTCGGCTATCGCCTCTCGCCTCGTGGACGCGCCGTGCTCTCGCGGCTGACCAGTCCCTAACGGCCTCGAGCGCGCGCCAGCACCGCCGCGTAGATCGCGGATCCGACGGCGCCGGCGAGCAGGTCGTTGACCGTGTCCCACGTGCCACGCACGTTGCGCAGCCCGAACAGCACGTCGCTGTAGTACTCCTGCGCCTCCAGCCCGATGTGCACCAGCTGCGCCAGGCCGACCGCGCTCAGCGGCGGCAGGTCGAGCAGCTCGGCCATGACCACCGTGACCGCGCCGGTGCCGTGGGCGTGGGGGATCGCGTCAAAATACTTGTAGCGGTCATACAGGTCGAAGTGGTTGCCGAGCAGGTCGAGCACGAAGATGGAGAGGTACAGGTTGTCGGTCCAGACCGGGTAGTGGTCCCGCCCACGTGCCGCGTGCACCGCCGGCATCACCAGGCTCAAGGGGACCATGACGAGCCCTCGGGTGCCGATCGCTTTGCCGGCATAGCGCGGGTCGTCGGGGCGCGCCAGCGCCTCGGCCAGGATGCCGAGCATCGTGCCGCGCAGGAGCGCGTTGACCAGCACGCCGAGGGCACGCATGGGCGCATCCTACGGCGGGCGCATCGCGTTGACATCGGTCGCCCACGATTGGTACCATTCCGCAAACGACAATTAGCACTCTCACCCTTAGAGTGCTAAGGCCTGACTGGAGGGGCGAACGGGACCGATGGCCGATGAGCGCACGACGCGGCTCGATCAGACGACCCCGCTCCGGCCGGCGGTGGAGCTGACCGAGCGGCAGCGCAACGTGCTGCGTGCCGTGGTCGAGGACTACGTGGTAAGCGCCGAGCCGGTCGGCTCCAAGATGCTGGTCGATCGCCACGGCCTGGCGGTCAGCTCGGCGACGGTGCGCTCCGCCATGGCGGAGCTGGAGGCGCTGGGGCTGCTCAGCCACCCGCACACCAGCGCTGGCCGCGTCCCCTCCGACCTGGGCTACCGCGTTTACGTCGAATCGCTGATGCGCGAGTCGGTCCTGGACGGCGCCGACCAGCTCATGATCCGCCACCAGTTCAGCCAGGTGCAGCTGACCAGCAACGAGTGGCTGCGGCTAGCGGCCTCGATCCTGGCCGGCAGCACGCACTCGGCCTCGGTGGTGACGCCGGCCAAGTCGCGCCGGGCGCGCTACGGCCATGTCCAGCTGGTGGAGCTGGCCGACCGCTCGCGGCTCTGCGTGGTGGTCCTCAGCGACGGCAACGTCGTGCAGCGGCGCCTCGACCGCGCCACGCTCGAGCGAATCAGCCCGGACGAGCCGATCGGCCAGGCGGAGCTCGACCAGGCAGCCGCCACCCTGAACGCCGAGATGGGCGGCCTGTCCGCGCCACAGGTGCGGCGCCGGCTCAGCAAGCTGGGGCCGCTGGCCACGCATGTGGCGGAG
>JBKOZM010000095.1:0-15143 GCA_046725855.1 Chloroflexota bacterium
GCGCAGGACGTGGCCTACGCGGGCGGGGGAACAAGATTCCAGTTGTTCGAACAGGCGTTCGAATCACCCCTGGCGGGGGAGCACAACGTGCTGAACGCCACCGCCGCGCTGGCCATGGCCCGTGAGCTGGGCGCCTCGCCGGATTCGCTGGCCGAGGGCCTCCGGACCTTCACCGGTGCCGGACGGCGCATGGAGCTGATCGCGGATACTGCCGGCGTGATCGTCTACGACGACTACGGGCACCATCCCACCGAGGTCCGCGCCGCGCTCGCTGCCGCCCGCCAGAAGGTTGGTGAGCGGCGCCTGTGGGCGGTCTTCGAGCCGCACATGTACTCGCGCACGGCGCTCTTCATCGACGAGTTCTCGAGGGCATTCACCGATGCCGACGAGGTCGTCATCGCCGACATCTTCGCCTCGCGCGACACCGATGCAGCCCTGCGCGCCACGTCCGCCGAGGCGCTGGCCGATGCGATCGAGCGCACCTCGGCGGTGCCGACCATCGCCACCGGCGACGTCGACGCCACGACCATATACGTGGCCGAGCACCTGCGGCCGGGCGACGCGGTGCTGGTCATGGGGGCGGGGAAGTCGTATCGCATCGCCCGCGGCCTGGCCGCCGCCCTGGACGCCGGGGTGCTGTCAGCCGAGCGGAGCCTCTCCGACCGATGACCGGGGCTCGTGCCGGGTTCGTGGCCGTCGTGCTGGCGATCGGCGTCGCGGTCCTGGCCCAGGGCCTGGTTCGACTGGTGGAGGCGTCCGGTGCGAAGGATCAGCCGGCCGTGGTGCTGATCCTGCTGCTGGCCGCCTTCCTGGGCCTGCTCACCGCGATCGTGACGCGTTCGATGCGGCTGCCAGGCGCCATGGCGCCGACCGTGCTGGTGCTTGGCTGGATCGTGGTGCCGCCCGTCCTGGGAGTCATCCCGAGCGACGCGACGCAGTACTTCGGCCGCACTGCCGCGCTGAGCATCGCCGATGCGGTGGCGCTGGCGGTGGCGGTGATCGCGGCCGCGGTCACGCTGGGGGTCCAGGCCGAACGCTGACGGGCGGACCCCTTGTCGCGAGTGGCCTGCTCGGGCCGGCGGTGGACGCTGGACGGTGCCGTGGCTCCCCGCAGTCATACGGGCGAGCGGGCGTTCCGTATCACTCGCCGCAGTCGGTCACGGCCCCTGCTGCACGATCGTGTCGCCCCCGAACACGAACGGGTCCTGGATCTGGTAGGCATCCGCCCGCTTGTTCCACGCTTCGAAGCGAGGATCCTGGTCGTGGAGGTGGTGGCCCTCGTCGGTCGCGAAGATGGCGACCACCAGGTACTGGGCAGCGCCATCGACCTTCTTGGTGCTGATGTCGAGTCGGGTCAGGGTGGCCATGGTCAGCACCCCGCGCCCGTGCAGGTCCGCCCAGATCGGCGCCTCCATCTCGCGGAACCCGCGCTCAAACTCCTCGGCCTGATCGGTCCCCACGTTCAGCACGATCCCGATGGTCTGCATGGAGCGTGCGCTCAGCGGCGGGGAGCCGGTCGGCTGACGGTCCGCGGCGCCGAAGCACGATGGGCCAGCATCTCCGGCGTTCCCGCGTCAGCGCGTGCAACGACGAGGGCTGCGGTTCCGAAGCCGATCACGGCAGCGGCGCCCAGGCCGATGAGCGACCGCAGCAGGTCTGGCTTGACCGTCATCAGGAAGACGACGCCGGTGGCGATGAACATCCGCATGATCAGGAGGGCGAGCGGCAATGGGCTGGTCAGGGCCACGCGGGCCGATGTCGAGAGAAGTCCGCTTTCCTGCGAGGCAGCCTCGAGGCTCGCGCTGTAGCGGATGCCGCCGATGGCGCCGAGGACGGCGAGCACGACGATGCCGCCGATCGAGACCAGGATCCAGGCCGGCCAGCCCCACTCGGCTAGGGTTAGCCACAGGCCGGTGCCGATGACGGTCAGCAGCGAGACGATCCCGATGGGCCGCACCGCCCGATACGTGCCGGCCCAGGCTCGCACCTCGTTCGGCGTGGCGGCCCGGCGCAGGTACGCCTGTGCGACGCCCTCGATGCTGAACGCCGCAAAGATGCCGATGGCGGCCATCACGTGAACGAAGATCAGAAGCGCGGTCGGTTCCATACCCCGAACGTCATGCATTGTCAGTGCCAACGTGCCTGATTCGTGGATCAGCGTCACATAACATATCTTTGGGGAAGTGCTATTCGAGATCCAGCCGGTCGATTTTCCGATCAGTTGCCAGATTCACACCGGGTAACCACATAGCAGCGTGAAGGGCCCGCACGCGCAGAAATTCACATCGGGTGACCGTATCGCACCAATCAACTGTCAAATTCACGCCGAGTGAGCGTTTGGCGGGGTTTCGGCGACGCAGAACCGCCCGGTGGTCATCCGGTGTGAATCTGGCAGGCGATGACGACCCCGCAGGCAGCAACGGGAGGGCCGGGTGGATTGGGATTCCTGCTCTATGCTGGCCAGGAGGCAGAACAGTTGCTGCGCCCGCGGCAGGACCGTCACCGGCGAGCTGCATCCATCGAGCCTGTCAGGTGCAATGTGGGATTGGGAGTGAGCCGCCCAGCCAACCGCCGACCCGCACTGTGGCTCGGCGTCACTCTGGCGCTGAGTGCGTGCCAGGCGTCCACGCCGAATGCCGGGCAGAGCGGCTCACCGGCAGGCTCGACGGCACCCTCCACCGCTTCGTCGCCTGCGTGCTCCACCCTCCCATCCGATGGGCACCTGTCCGTGGTGGTCGACGGAAGCCCGCGCCAAGCGCTGGTGCATGTTCCGGCTCAGGGCGTCGGTCGTGCGCCGCTCGCAGTGGTGCTCGTGTTTCACGGCTTCGGCGACACGGCTGAGCTTGTCGAGGACCAAACGGGGTTCTCGACCAAGGCTGACGCGGCGGGATTCGTGGCGGTGTATCCACAGGGCCACGGCGACCCTCCGCGATGGGACGTCGCCGGTTCCACCGACACGGAGTTCATTGACTCGTTGCTCGACCTCCTCGAGGACGACGCGTGTGTCGATCCGACGCGCATGTACGCATCCGGCATGTCAATGGGCGGCGGCATGGTGAACGCCTTGGGTTGTCGCCTGGCAGCCCGGATCGCGGCGGTTGCGCCGGTCTCGGGACTCTACGGCCCGGGTTGGGAAGGATCGTGCACTCCCGCGCGGCCGATGCCGCTGATCGCCTTTCACGGCGTCGTCGACCCGATCGTTCACTATGCCGGCGGACCGATCACCGATCCGCAGGGTCGACCATTGGACGACCCGCCAACAGTCGGCATCGAGTCGTGGGCGGAGGGGTGGGCAGGGCGCAACCAATGCGATCCGCATCCGCAGGCGCAGCCCTCGATTGGCCAGGTCGTCCCGTTGGCGTGGCAACACTGCGTCGCGCCGGTGGTGCTCTACCGGATCGAGGATGGTGGTCACACCTGGCCTGGCAGCGCGTGGGAGGACTCGCAGACGAACAGGGACATCGTCGCAACCGACCTGATCTGGGACTTCTTCAGCGCGCAGGTCCTGCCCGGCAGCTAACGCGTCGTGTCCGGCTCCGGGACATCCCGGACTAATGGCGGGGCGCGACGGGACCGATGGGCGAATGTCAGGCGAGAAGGGCGGACCTAGCCTTGCCGCATGAAGTCGCACCACTCGATCCTGTGGGCCGCGGGCTGGACCGGGCTCATCGGTGGCCTAACGTTGGCCGCGCTCAGCGTCTTCGTGCGAGCTGAGCTCTTGAGCCTGGCCGGCGGCTACGGCCTCATGACCGCGGGCAGCGCCGTCTACCTGCTCGTCGGGCTCAAGGTGCGGGAGACGCTCGCCGCTCGCCGCGCTCGCCCCGCCAGGGTCCCGACCGCAGGTTAAAGCGTCACCGACGGCTGGCGTCCGTCCTCGGGGGGAGGGACGTTGCCGCCGGTAAGGATGAAGCCGATTGCGCCGGCGTGAGCCGGCGCGTCGCGCATCGCCGCCCAGCCGACCGCGGCTGACGGCTCGACCGTGAGTGGCAGGACCGCGCTCAGCTCCGCCTGAGCGTCCAGGATCGTCCGCTCTTCCACCAGGAGCATCTCGTCGACCACGCTGGCCATGATCGCCAGCGCCTCCGGCAGCGGCGCCTTGGCGGCCAGGCCGTCGGCCACGGTGTCAGCCCGATCGGTCTCGACCGGGTGTCCAGCCTGCCACGACAGGGCGATCGCCGGCGCCGCGGCGGATTGGACGCCGATGACTCGTGTCTGCGGCGCGGCGTGGCGCAGCCAGGTGCCGATCCCACCGATCAGCGCTCCGTCGCCGACCGGCACGTAGAGCGCGGCCAGCGGCGGCAGGTCGCCGGCCTCTATCCCCTCGGTCAGCTCGACCGCCATGGTGCCGGCCCCGATGGCGGTCCACGGATCCACGCCGTCGACCAGCAACCGCCAGCCCGATTCGGCGACGTGGGCCTCGGCGGCGGCACCCGCCGCCTCGTAGTCCTCCCCCACCAGCCGCACCTCGGCGCCGAGCCGCCGCATGGCGGCAACCTTCGCCCGATTGGCGGTTTCGGCCGCAAAGATGACCAGCCCGATGCCGAGGGCGCGGGCCGCGTAGGCGACGCCCTGTCCGAAGTTGCCGGCCGAGGCCACGACCAGGCCCCTCCGCTCCCCTACCTCGCCGCTGGCGGCCAGCTCGCTGACCGCCAGCCAGGTGCCGCGGCCCTTGAAGCAGCCGATCGGGTTGGCGGTCTCGGCCTTGACCACGACCGGAGCGCCCAGCCGCTCGCTCAGCGGTTCGGACACGAACTGCGGCATGCCGCGGAAGGCGGCCGGGATGCGAGCCAGGGCGGCGCGGATCGCCTCGGCGCTGACCGCGATCATCGGTCCGCCGGCGGTCAGGGCCCGGAGCTGCCGCTCGAGCGTCGCCGGCCCGGCGCGGCGTTGCGCACCTCGGCCGCCATCGCCGCCGGAAGGTGGCCGGACAGGCGCACGCCGGCATCGGTGTAGCGCTCGTCGACGTCGCCTGCGGCCTTGGCGCGAGCCACCAGCTCCCCGCGCGCCCAGGGCACGACCTCGTCGACCGCCACCATCCCCGAGCGCAGCGCATCGGCCACCGAAGCGAGCAGCCCCTCCAGCCCCTCGCCGGTCACCGAGCTCACGAAGGCGGACTGCGGCCCGGCCGGGATCGGTCCATTGCGGAGGTCGGCGTCGAGCAGGTCGATCTTGTTGAAGACCGTCAGTCGCGGCTTGTCGCCGGCCCCGATCTCATTCAGGACGGTCTGGACCGCCACTTGCTGGCCGACGAAGTCCGGATCGGCGGCGTCGACCACCTCCAGCAGCAGGTCGGCGCGCACCACCTCCTCGAGCGTGGCGCGGAACGCCTCGACCAGGTCGTGCGGCAGCTTGTTGATGAAGCCGACGGTGTCGGTCATGACCACTCGCTGGCCGGTCGGCAGGCTCACCTGCCGGCTGGTGGGGTCGAGGGTTGCGAAGAGCATGTCGGCGACGTACACGTCGGCATCGGCCAGAGCATTGAGCAGCGTGCTCTTGCCGGCGTTCGTGTAGCCGACCAGCGCGACGGTGGCGACTTCGGCGCGGTCCCGCTGGCGCGCGGCGGTGGCGCGCTGGCGCTTCACGTCGTCGAGCTCGGAGCGGACCTTCTTGATCTTCTCGCGGATGATGCGGCGGTCCGTCTCCAGCTGGCTCTCACCGGGGCCACGGGTGCCGATGCCGCCTGCCGTGCGCGACAGGTGCGTCCACAGCCGGGTCAGGCGCGGTAGGTGATATTCGAGTGCCGCCAGCTCGACCTGGAGCCGGCCCTCTTTCGTGCGGGCGTGGCGCGCGAAGATGTCGATGATCAGGGCCGATCGGTCCAGGACCTTGCAGTCGAGCAGCTTCTCCAGGCTGCGCTGCTGGTTGGGCTGCAGCTCGTCGTCGACGATGAGCAGATTGAAGCCGCTGGCCGCCTTCTCGTCGGCCAGGTCAGCGGCGCGCCCCTTGCCGAAGTACCAGACCGGGTCGGGCGCGCCGCGCCGCTGCGAGGCGCTGCCCACCACCGTCGCCCCCGCGGTCTCCGCCAGCGCGGCGAGCTCGGCGAGGCTGCGCGCGATCGGCCACCGGCCGTCACGGGTGTCATCCAGGCCGATCAGGAACGCACGCTCTTCGGGGGCGGTGAGGTCGATCATGCGAGCGTGGTCGGGCATTTGAGCGCCAATCGTAGTCGAAGGCGGCTCCGAGGGCGGCTGAGCCTGCTCTGCGCCGATCCCGTCTGCGCCTGGGCGAAATGGCCTGCGAGGACCGGGCTGGTACTTATCGGTCACTCGCCACCCTCACCCCATGTGTGCCATACCTATCCACACCATGCCGGGGGGCGCTGGAGGTGCCGGTGAGAGGAGCTGCGCGGGCCCAGTTCGACGCGCGGAGCCGCGATTCGTGGCTCGGCCTCTGGCTGCGCCTGGCCGTGGCGCTGATAGCCAGCACGGCCGCGGCGATCGTCATCGACCGGGTCACGGCCGCATCGGTCCCGCACGCCGCCGTGCGTGGTATCGCCAGTGGCCTGGTGGCAGCCGTCCTGATCGGCATTGGCCTGCACCGCTACGTCGTCACGCCGCTGGCTCGCTCGCGCAATGAGCTGCAGAGCCGCTACCAGCAGGCGCTGGCCGATGCGCTGCGCGACCCGCTGACGGGGCTCGGCAACCATCGCGCCTTCCAGGAGGAGCTCGATCGGCAGGTCGAGGCCGCCCAGCGCTATGGGGTTCCGGTATCGCTCGTCATCCTGGACCTGGACGACTTCAAGGCGATCAACGACACCCGTGGCCATGCCGGCGGCGACGCCGCATTGGCCCGCTTCGGCAGCCTGATGGCGCATTCGGTGCGCCGCGTCGATCGGCCATTCCGCATCGGCGGCGACGAGTTTGCCATCCTGCTGCCACATACCGACGCAGCGAGCGCCAGGGTCGTCGCCCGGCGGCTGCTGGGCAACGCCTTGCAGCCCGCGTTCCGCGACGACCGGACGACCACGCTCTCCTTCTCGGCCGGCATCAGCGCGCTGCCCGATCCGGCGTCCACCCGGGCGCAGCTTTACTCGCAGGCCGATCGGGCGCTGTACAGCGCTAAGCGCGCCGGACGCACCGATGTCTTCATCTTCGATGCCAGCACCGAGCCGATGCCGGTGGGCGCCGACTCGTCCGCTGCGGTGGCGGAGGTGATCGCGCGCTCGCAGCTGCGTCCGGTCTATCAGCCGATCGTCGAGCTGGCGTCGGGGCGCGTGCTCGGCTTCGAGGGCCTGATTCGGCCCATCCCGCCGGCCCCGTTCGTCGATCCTGGGAGCCTCTTCGCCGCCGCCGCCGCCAGCGGTCACCTGGTGGCGCTCGACATGACCTGCCTCGAGACGATCGTGGCCGGCGCGGCGAGCCTCGACGCGGAGTACCACCTCTCTGTCAACCTGTCGCCCGCCACCGTGGAGGCGCCCGAGTTCAGCGCCGCGTCGTTGCTCAGCATCCTGGCCCGCCACCACTTTCGGCCCGAT
Organism: Chloroflexota bacterium; assembly: GCA_046725855.1. Classification (GTDB taxonomy): domain Bacteria; phylum Chloroflexota; class Limnocylindria; order QHBO01; family QHBO01; genus DASQFY01. The sequence continues at coordinate 7,475 of JBKOZM010000095.1, forward strand.
CGGCTGATCCTGGAGCTGACCGAGCAGCAGCCGATCACCGATCTGGTGCGGTTCCGCGCCCGCCTGGAGAGCTGTCGCGGCGCCGGCATCCGGCTGGCGGCCGACGACGTTGGCGCAGGCAACGCCGGGCTGCGACTGCTCAGCGAGATGCGGTTCGACGTCGTAAAGGTCGACCTCAGCCTGGTGCAGCGCAGCGCCTCGAACGCGTCGTCGAGCGCGGTGGTCGAGTCGGTCGTCTCGTTCGCCTCACGCACCGGCGCGCTGGTGGTCGGCGAGGGGATCGAGCGCAGCGAGCAGGTCGCGCAGCTGCTCGCGCTGGGTGTCCCCGTTGGACAGGGCTACCTGCTCGGCCGGCCGGGGCCGCTGCCCGCCGACGAGCGGAAGCCGCTGTCGCTGGCCTCGGTCGTCGAGCCGCGCGAGCGCCGCGAGGCACCCTCTGGCGCGTCCCCCGAGCTGGCCGACTGGCGCAGCTCGATCGGCCTGCCGGCCGGCTGAGTCCCGTCAGGACAGCAGCGCCCGCAGCAGGGCATCCGCGCGCGCAACGAGCGCATCCTCATCGGTCGGCCGATCCCCGGCCGCCAGCCACACCACGCGCGTATCGCGGCGCAGCCAGCTGAGCTGCCGCTTGGCGTACTGGCGTGTGTGGCGCGCGGTCACCTCCATCGCGCGCTCGACGTCCCACTCCCCCGCCAGGACCCGGGCCGCCTCGCGATAGCCGTGGCCGCTCATCGGTCCCAGCTGCGGGTCGTAGCCGGCATCCAGCAACGCTCGCACCTCGTCGAGCAGGCCGTGGCCGAACATCCACGCCACGCGCGCGTCGATCCGGGCGCGGAGCACCTCCCGCGGCCGGCTGATGCCCAGCAGCGCCACTCGGCCCGGGTAGGGAGTCGCCCGCGGCTTGACCGCTCCTCCACCGCCGGACGCCGCGCGTTCGAGGGCGCGCAGGACGCGGCGCGGGTTGCGGAGGTCGGTGCGAGCTGCCGCCGCCGGATCGAGCTCGGTCAGCCGTGCGGCCAGCGGCGTCAGGCCGTCCGCCTCCAGCTCGTCGAGAAGCTGGCGACGCAGCTCCGGCGAGGGTGCCTGGCCCGGCAGCTCGTAGCCGTCCAGCAGCGCCGAGACGTAGAGCCCGGTGCCGCCCACCAGCAGCGGCAGGTTGCCGCGGGCGGCAACCTCCGGGATCAGGGCCCGGGCGCGTGTCAGCCAGTCGGCGACCGAGAACGACTGATCGGGATCGACCAGGTCGAGCAGGTGGTGCCGGACGGCGGCTCGGGCAGCCGCATCGGGCTTGGCGGTGCCGACGTCCATGCCGCGGTAGACCTGCCGTGAGTCGGCGACCAGGATCTCGATCGGCAGTCGCCTGGCCAAAGCGAGTGCCAGATCCGTCTTGCCCGAGCCGGTCGGGCCCACCATGGCGGCGAGTGGCGAGGACGGCGCCGTATGGCGTCTGGTCGGCGGCGCCATCGGCCCCGGCTCAGACCTCGATCAGGCGCTGCACCTGCTCGATCGAGGTCGCCCGCCCGGTCGCGCGCTCGGCGGTGATGACGACCGCGTTGAGCGATACCGGCCCGTCAGCCACGTTGAAGCGGGTGGGCAGATGGGTCAGAAAGCGCGGCAGGACGGTCTCCAGGCTGAAGCCGATGATCGAGTCGCGCGGCCCGGTCATGCCGACGTCGCTGATGTAGGCCGTGCCCTGTGGCAGCACGCGGGCGTCGGCGGTCGGGACGTGGGTATGGGTGCCCACCACCGCGCTCACCCGCCCGTCCAGGAACCAGCCCATGGCGTTCTTCTCGGAGGTGATCTCGCAGTGGAAGTCCACGATCCGCAACGGCGGCAACGGCTCGGCGGCGCCGTCGAGCAGCGCGTCCATGGCCGCGAACGGCGAGTCGAGCTGGTTCATGAACACTCGCCCCATCACGTTCACGACCGCCACCTGGCCGCCGTCCGGCAGCGCGTGGACCAGCCAGCCGCGGCCGGGCGCGTCGTCTGGGTAGTTCATCGGCCGTAGCACCGGGCGGCCCGAATCCAGGTACTCGTACACCTCGCGCTTGTCCCAGACGTGGTTGCCACTGGTGATGACGTCGATGCCGCTGGCCAGCAGCTCCTCGGCCAGGCTCGGCGTCAGGCCCGCCCCGGCGGCCACGTTCTCGCCGTTGGCGATGACCAGGTCCAGGTCGAACTCGCGACGCAGGTCGCCCATGGCGTGCTGGACCGCCAGGCGGCCAGGCTTGCCGATGATGTCGCCGATGACCATGCACCGCAGCAATGCGGCGCGATCGGTCATCGCGCGTAGTCGACGGCGCGCGTCTCGCGGATCACCGTCACCTTGATCTGCCCGGGGTACTGGAGCTGCTCCTCGATCTTCCGCACCACGTCGCGCGCCAGGCGCGACGAGGCGAGGTCGTCGATGTCCTCCGGGCGGACCAGGATCCGGATCTCGCGGCCGGCCTGGATGGCGTAGCAGCGCTCGACGCCCGGGAAGCTGAGCGCGATCTGCTGCAGGTCATCCAGGCGCTTCACGTAGTTGTCGAGCGACTCGCCTCGGGCCCCCGGCCGCGAGGCGCTGATGGCATCGGCGATCTGCACGACGGTCGCCTCGGTCGAGGCCTGCTCGACCTCCTGGTGATGGGCGGCAATCGCGTTGCAGACGGTGGCGTTGACGCCGTAACGCTGGGCGACCTCGCCGCCGATCAATGCGTGCGGCCCCTCGACCTCGTGGTCGATCGCCTTGCCGATGTCATGCAGCAGCCCGCCCTTCTTCGACTCGGCCACGTTGGCGCCGATCTCCGCCGCCAGCAGCCCGGCCAGGCGCGCCGTCTCGATGCAGTGGTTCAGCACGTTCTGCCCGTAGCTGGTGCGGTACTTCAGCCGGCCGAGCAGCTTGATGAGCTCGGGATGCAGGCCCGGCACGCCGGCGTCGTAGGCGGCCTGCTCGCCGGCCTGGCGCATGACCACCTCGATCTCGGCGCGGCACTTGGCCACCGTCTCCTCGATCCGGCCCGGGTGGATGCGGCCGTCGCTGATGAGCTTTGTGAGCGCCATGCGGGCCACCTCGCGGCGAACCGGGTCGAAGCCGGAGAGCACGACCGCCTCGGGCGTGTCGTCGATGATCAGGTCGACGCCGGTCGCCTGCTCCAGCGCGCGGATGTTGCGACCCTCACGACCGATGATCCGGCCCTTCATCTCCTCGCTCGGCAGAGCCACCACGGTGACGGTCGCCTCGGATGTGTGATCGGCAGCGATGCGCTGCATGACGGTGGTCAGGATCCGTCGCGCGCGCTCGTCGCCCTCGTCGGCGGCGCGGCGCTCGATCTCGCGGACCTGCTGCTGGGCCTCGGCCCGCGCCTCGTCCACGATCTGGCCGATCAGCGTCTGGCGCGCCTCGGCGATCGACAGGCCGCTGACCCGCTCCAGCTCGACGAGCTGCTCCTGGCGGAGCTCCGCCAGGCGGGCTCGCTCCAGCTCCAGCTCCGCCTGACGCTCCTCGAAGGAGGCCTCGCGGCGCTCGTGGGCCTCCACCTTGCGGTCCAGGCTCTCGGACCGATCGAGCAGCAGCCTTTCCTGTCGCAGCAGCTCGGCGCGCTTCTCGCGCGCCTCCTCCTCGGCCGCGCGCTGCGCCTGCAACGCGTCGTCCTTGCCCTCGAGGACGATCTCCTTCTGCTTGGCGCGCGCCTCGGCCACCAGCCGCTCGGCGTAATGCTCGGCGTGCTTGACGGCGCTGGCGGCCAGGTAACGGCGCGCGACGTAACCGATCGCCACTCCCACGATGAGGGCGACGAGCGCCGCCGGAATGGCGACGACGAAGGTCTCAGGCATCGGCTCCTCCGTGCTGGAGCCCGGCTATGGGCGATGTGGCGCCGTCAACGTCGGGCGCGGGTCTCGGCGAGTGTTTCGTGTGCGTTCGGGGTGGACGGCGGCGGGATGAACCCGCCATCAAGGCTTCCGGCGAGTGTACCCCAACTCGGCGCCGCTCACCCCGGCCGCGGCCGGGGCATCGGTCATCCAGCCGCCAGGCGACCCATCAGGCTGATCATATCCAGGTCCCGCGGCAGGAAGTCCTGCAGCATGATCCGCTCGGCCCCCATCTCCTCCAGGGCCTGCACCCGTTCGGCAGCATCGTCGAGGGTCCCCAGGATCCACCGATTCCGGCGCTCCTCCAGCCACGCATCAGCGTCGCCGCCCGCGCCGGTGAAGGCGAGCTGCTCCCGGATTCGGTCACGCAGCTCGGCCGGCGACTCGGCGATCAGGACCCCGGTCATGGCTGACAGCCGCAGGCTGTCCGGATCGCGGCCGATGGCGATGCAGGCCTCCCGCATCCGCCCGAATGCCTCACGCGCCCGATGCGGGCTGGCCGAGACGAGGTTGAACTCGTCGGCGTAGCGCGCCGCCAGGCGAGCGAGCCGCGGACCACCGTCCCCACCCAGGATGATGGGTGGGTGACGCCGCCCGGCGCGCTCCGGCTTGGCGTGGAAGCGCGACCCATCCACGCTCCAGTGCCGGCCCTCGAAGCGCCAGCCGTCGGGCTCCATCCAGAGGCCGTGCACAATGGCGACCGCCTCCTCCAGCATGTCGAACCGCTCGCCGAGCGCTGGGAACGGAATGCCGAGCTCGGCGTGCTCCTCCTCATTCCAGCCGGCTCCCATCCCGAGCTCGACTCGACCGCCGCTCATCTCGTCGACGGTTGCCACCATCTTGGCGAACGGTCCCGGGATCCGGAACGTGATCGGCGAGACGAGCGACCCGAGGCCGATACGCGTGGTGTCGCGCGCCAGGCCGGCCAGCGTCGCCCACGCGTCGGTCGTCGGCTGTCCTGCCTCGCCGGGGAAGCTGGCGTAGTGGTCAGAGCGGAAGAATGCCTCCAGCCCGGCCGCCTCGGCGGTGAGGGCGGCCGCCAGGATCTCGTCGTAGCTGAGCCCCTGCTGGGGCTCGGTCATCAACGCGAAGCGCATCAGACCCTGCCCGCGGGTGATCGGCGGGCCTTCGCCGCCGCTTCTCGGGCCTCCTCGTAGCCTGCGATGAAGCGTTCCACCGGCGTGCGCGCGATCGTCTCGCCGATCAGGTCGAGCGGCAGGTCCTCGAGTCGCTTGAAACGGATGCAGGCCTTGCCCATGTCCAGGTTCTTGCCGGTCGCGGCGTAGCGCTCCTTGAACCAGCGCTCCTCGTCCGGGCTGCCGTACACGCTCATCAGGTACAGCGCCATGTGGTTCTTCTGGTTGGCCAGGGCGGCGTAGGCCAGCGGCTGGCCGTTGTAGGTATCGGGGTACCGCTCCAATGGGATGCCGTACCCGATCATTCCGGACTGCATCGACTCCCGGTACCCGGGCGGCAGGTTCGTCAGGATCACCTCGCGCACTCGGCTGATCGCAGCTGCCCGCTCTGGCGGCAGGCCGGCGATCATCTCCTCCGGCGAGCTGGCCCTGCCCTGGAACATCTGGCACCTCCGAAAGACGCGTTGGATGGACCGATGCTAGCCGCCAACAGGCGCCGGGGTGGTGCGCCCTCGCGGCCGGCATCGCCGCGGGCGCCCGTATCATGGTGCGACATGAGCCGATCCCCGCTTGCCGATGCATTCGACCACCACGTCTGGGCGACGCTGCGCCTCGTGGACGCCTGCCTCGCCCTCAGCCCGGAGCAGCTGGAGGGTACCGCGGCCGGAACGTACGGCTCGATCCTGGACACGATGCGCCACATCGTCGGGTCTGACTCTTGGTACCTCTACCGCATCGGTGGTGAGCGCACCCCGCTCATCGACGAGGATCAGATGGGCCTTGCGGAGCTGCGGGCCATCATGGAGCGCAACGGCCGCGAGTGGTCTCGCATCGTCCGCGAGGACTTCGATCCAGACGCGATGATCGTGACTCGCCGTGACGACGGTTCCGAGACCCACGCCCCGCTGGGCATCAGGATCGCGCAGGTGCTGCACCACGGGACCGACCATCGGAGCCAGATCTGCACCGTACTCACCACGCTCGGCGTAGAGCCGCCCGGCATCGACGTCTGGGACTACGGCGAGCAGGCTGGCCGCACGATGGAGCTTTCGCCCACCTCGTGACGGCTAGGCATTGTCGACTCCGGATCCCGAAGTCACGGTCATTCGTCCCCGGGTAGCCCTTCCGCTTCCACGGCGGCGCGGAGCGTGCGGCGAACGGTCTCCGGATCGAAGCCGCGCCTGACGAGGAACATCCCGACCCGTTGCAGCGCCGCGGCATCCCTGGGCAGCGGCCGCCCGCGGAGGTGCCGGTCGAGCGCGATCTGGGCGCGCTCCTCCTCGGTCTCCGGCAGTCGCTCTGCGGCGACGTCCGAAGGAGGCTCGGCACCAGCATCGGCCTCGCGTAGGGCCTCGATCACATCGCGCGGCACGCCATGCTGACGCAGCTCGGCCTCCAGCAGCCGGCGTCCGCGCGGCGCGTGCCGATCGCGCTGCTCGCTCCACCAGGCGGCGAAGGCGGCGTCGTCCACGTAGCCGAGGCTCGCCAGGCGCTTGAGCGTGCTGTCGATCACGGCCTGCTCGGCAGCCGCTTTGCGCAGCCGGCGCTCGAGCTCCCAGCGCGTGCGCGGCCGCGTGGCGAGGTAGCGGGCGGCGATCTCCATGGCCGCGTCCGGATCCGGAGGCTCGCGACTGGGACGTGGCCCCCGACGCGGCCGGCGACGCGGCTGCTCCGCCACGGGCGCCTATTCGGCCTCGCTGATGCCCTCGACCCCGACCTCGATCGAGTTGACCTTGCCCCGGATCTCCTGCTCGATCTTGGTCGCCAGCTCCGGGTTGGCCCTCAGGAAGTCGCGCGAGTTCTCGCGGCCCTGGCCAAGGCGCGTCTCCCCGTAATTGAACCAGGCGCCGGTCTTCGACAGGATGCCCGCGGCGATGCCCACGTCCAGCAGGCCGCCCTCGCGGCTGATGCCTTCGTTGTACATGATGTCGAACTCGGCCACCCGGAACGGCGAGGCCACCTTGTTCTTCACCACCTTGACCCGCGTCCGTGAGCCGACCGCATCGGTCCCGGTCTTGAGCGTCTCGATGCGCCGAATGTCCAGCCGCACCGAGCAGTAGAACTTCAACGCCCGCCCGCCCGGCGTCGTCTCCGGATTACCGAACATGACCCCGATCTTCTCGCGCAGCTGGTTGGTGAAGATCAGCGCCGTGTTCGAGCGGTTGATGGCCCCGGTCAGCTTGCGCAGGGCCTGGCTCATGAGGCGCGCCTGGAGGCCGACGAAGCTGTCGCCCATCTCGCCCTCGATCTCGGCGCGCGGCACCAGGGCCGCCACCGAGTCGACGATGACCACGTCGACGCCGTTGCTGCGGATCAGCGTCTCGGCGATCTCGAGCGCCTGCTCACCGGTGTCCGGCTGGCTGACGAGCAGCTCGTCCACGTTGATGCCGATGTTGCCGGCATACTTCGGGTCGAGCGCGTGTTCGGCATCGATGAAGGCGACGATCCCGCCGGCGCGCTGCGCGTTGGCCGCCACGTGGTAGCACAGCGTCGTCTTGCCGCTCGACTCCGGGCCGAAGATCTCGGTGATCCGGCCGCGCGGGACCCCGCCCACGCCGAGCGCGAGGTCCAGCGCGATCGAGCCGGTGGGCACCACGTCGACGTTCTGGTGTGCGCCCTTGTCGCCGAGCCGCATGATCGAGCCACGCCCGAACTGCTTCTCGATCTGCAGGATGGCGGCGTCG
>JBKOZM010000096.1:0-5810 GCA_046725855.1 Chloroflexota bacterium
ACGTAGACCTGCTCGCCGTCCTGCAGCTTCGCCGCCAGATTCAGGGACGACGCGGCGGCCAACAGGTCGGCAGTTGGGGCATAGCCGCCGGCGGCGGCGATGGCATCGGCCACGCGCGCGCCAGCCGGGAGCGTGACGACGCCGGGGTGCACCACGCCGCCCTGCACGTCGACGACGAGCTCTGCGGAAGGCGCCTCGTCCGACGAGGCCAGCTCCTCGGTAAGCGGGAACGAGGCAGCGCTGAACGGATCCTCGGCCAGCGGGCCGGCGCTCAGCGCCGGGCTGAGGATGAGCCAGGCGGCCGCCGCCAGCACCAGTACGCCCAGCGCCCCGGCAGCAAGCGCACCGCCATCACGCGCGGTGAGAGACACGCGTCCGTCCTCCGGCAGGAGGCGAGGAGGAATGGGGGTCCTGTCCGGGACCCGACGCCCGGGCACTCGGCGCCGGGTCCCGGAAGCAGGGCGCGCAGCCTAGCCGACCGCCGATTACCGCACGCTTACTGTTGGCTCATCTTGCAGCAGCGGCCGCCGTGGCGGGGCAGTCAGTCCTCGGGCGTCACGATGTTGACGAGCTTCCCCGGGATCTGCACCACCCGACGCGGCGCGCGACCGCGCAGGTGCGCCTGCACCCGCTCGCTGGCGAGGGCCAGCCGCTCGATCTCGTCGGCCGGCGTGTCGACGGTGACCACCAGCCGGTCGCGCAGCTTGCCGTCGACCTGGACCGGCAGCTCCAGCGTCTCGGCCGCCGCCAGGTCGGGATCGAAGGTTGGCCACGCCTGGCTGTGGATGCTGTACGGGCGGCCCCGGCGCGACCACAGCTCCTCGGCCAGATGCGGGGCGGCCGGCGCGAGCAGCAGGAGCAGGGCATCGACCGCCTCATCGTAGACGCCGCTCCCCGCCAGGCCGGCCTCCCGTGCCTTGCCGATGGCGTTCGACAGCTCCATCAGGCCCGAGATGGCAGTGTTGAAGTGGAAGAGGTCGTAGTCCTCGCCGACGTCGCGAATGGTGACGTGCGTTGCGCGACGGAGGGCCCGCTCCAGCTCCGGGTCGTCGACGGGGGCAGCCTCGGTCCCGTCCGCCCGGGCTTGGGCCTGCGTCCAGACCCTGCCCAGGAAGCGATGGATGCCGTCGATCCCGCTGGCGTTCCACGGGCCGCCCTGGTCCCACGGTCCGATGAACATCAGGAACATCCGCACCACGTCCGACCCGTAGCGGGCCACCAGCTCGTCCGGGTTGGCGACGTTGCCGCGGGACTTGCTCATGCGCTGGTGGTCGGCACCCAGGATCTGGCCCTGGTTGCGGAGCGCCAGGAACGGCTCGTCGAATGACAGGTGGCCCAGATCGCGCAGCGCCTTGACCATGAAACGGGCGTACATCAGGTGCAGCACCGCGTGCTCGGCGCCACCGGTGTAGAGGTCGACCGGCAGCCAGCGCCGCACCGCCTCTGGGTCCCAGCCGCGCTCGGCATCATGCGGCGAGCAGTAGCGCAGGAAATACCAGGACGAATCGACGAAGGTGTCCATCGTGTCGGTCTCGCGGCGAGCCGGCTCGCCGCCCACCGGACAGGTGGCATTCAGGAATGCCTGGTGCGACTGCAGCGGCGACACGCCGGTAGGCGCGAAGTCAACGTCCATGGGCAGCTCCACCGGCAGCTCCGAGTCGGGAACGAGCTGCGCGCCGTGATCGGGGCAATAGACGATCGGGATCGGCGGCCCCCAGTAGCGCTGGCGGCTGACCAGCCAGTCGCGCAGGCGGTAGGTGACGGCCGGGCCGCCCAGGCCCAGGTCGGCCAGGTGCTGGGAGATTGCCGCGATCGCCTCGGTGGCCGGCATTCCGCTGAACTCGCCGGAGTCGACCAGCACCTCGTCGCTGCTGTGCTCGACGAACGCGCCCTCGGCCGGAGACGCGCCGCCGGCCGGCAGCACCACGTAGCGGATCGGCAGCTCGTACCGACGCGCGAAGTCGTAGTCCCGCTGGTCGTGGGCCGGCACGGCCATGATCGCGCCAGTCCCATATCCGGGAAGGACGTAGTCCGCGATCCAGATCGGGATCCGCTCGTTGGCCATGGGATTGACCGCGTACGAGCCGATGAACACGCCGCTCCGCTCGCGCTCGGTGCTCATGCGCTCGATCTCGGTCTCGCGCCGGGCGCGCTCGACATAGGCCTCCACCTCGGCCGCGCGGTCCGGTGCGACCAGCTCGGACACCGCCGGATGCTCCGGAGCCAACACCAGGAAGGTCGCCCCGTAGATCGTGTCGGGCCGGGTGGTGAAGACGCGGATCGGCCCGACGCCATCGGCCTCCACCGGGAAGTCGATCTCGGCTCCCTCGGAGCGGCCGATCCAGTTCGTCTGCATCGCCCTGATCGGCTCCGGCCAGTCGATTCCGTTGAAGTCGAGGAGCTCATCCGCGTAGCGCGTGATGCGGAAGAACCACTGCTCCAGGTCGCGCTTGATGACGGGCGTTCCGCAGCGCCAGCAGACCCGGTTTGGCCCCTCAACCTGCTCGCGCGCCAGGACCACCTGGTCCTTCGGGCACCAGTCGACCGGCGCCATGGCCCGATAGGCGAGTCCGGCCTTGAACAGCTGCCCGAAGATCCACTGCGTCCAGCGGTAGTAGCTCGGGTCGCTGGTTGCGACCTCCCGCGACCAGTCGAACCCGCATCCCATCGTCCAGAACTGCTTCCGCATTCGATCGATGTTCATCGACGTCCACTCGGCCGGGTGCACGCCGCGATCGATCGCCGCGTTCTCGGCCGGCAGCCCGAACGAGTCGAAGCCCATCGGGAACATGACGTTCAGTCCCTGCATGCGGCGCATGCGTGCCACGATGTCTGGCCCGGTGGCGGCATACCAATGCCCGATGTGCAGGTCGCCTGACGGGTACGGATACATCGTCAACAGGTAGTGCTTCTGGCGCGGGTCGTCGTCGTCGGCGAGGTACAGCGCGTCCGCCTCCCAGCGCTCGCGCCAGCCCTGCTCGTACGCGGCGGGATTGAACCGCTCGGTGCGGGCGGTACGTGCCTCGATATCGGTGGTCATGTTCCGCTCCTTCGTGCGATCCACAGGTCGACGCGGTATGGGACCGGGAACGGCGCCCCGTCGGAGAAGCCGTGCCGGCCGAGCAGTGCGGCGAGGTCGAGCCGGAACCGATCCTGGCGCTCGAGCGACATGCCGGCACGCACGTACGACGCGGTGAAGGCCATGCCGATGAACTCCTCGTCGGTCATCTGCACCTCGTGGTGGAGGGTGATGAGCTCGGGCGATTCGAATCCGGCGGCGGATTCCAGCGCACGCCGCGTCTCCTCGCGGCCCCCGCCCTCATAGCGGCCGATGCCCGGGTCGTCCGGCGTCCCGCTGGAGCGCTTCAGCAGCTCCGCGTAGTCGGCCAGGAAGGGCGAGCGCTCGGCGTCGCGCACGTTCCAGAAGAGCGCCAGCCCGCCACCGGGCCGCAGGATACGGGCGATCTCCGTCAGCGCCTCGTCCCGGGCGAACCAGTGGAACGCCTGGGCTGCCGTGACGAGGTCGACGGAGGATGGGTCCAGGCTCGTCGACTCCGCGTTTGCCTGGAGGGTGGCGACCAGCAGGCCCTCGTCGGAGGCGCGGTTGCGCAGCAACTCGAGCATCGGCTTGCCCGGCTCGACGGCCGTCACGCGCCAGCCGAGAGCCGCCATGGCCAGGCTGGCGCGCCCGGTGCCGGCGCCGAGGTCGACGACTGCCGGCTGACGCGGGAGCGTCAGGCGGGCCGCGATCGTCTCGAACAGCTGGTCGGGGTAGCCGGGGCGGAAGCGGTCGTATTCGTCCGCCCATGCGTCGAAGCCACGGGCCATGGCGGGGTCGATCGGGCCCGGCTGGACGCTCATCGCCTGGGCTCCGCGTCTGTGGCATCCGGGAACCACGCCATCAGCAGCTCGTCGCGGAAGAGATCGCCCTGAACCCGAAACTGCCGGCGCCGCAATCCCTCGCGGACGAAGCCGGCTCGCTCGTAGACCGCGATGGCGCGCTCGTTGTCGGGAAAGACTCCCAGTGCCAGCTTGCCAAGCCCGCGGGCCCGGGCCCAGTCGACGGCTGCGTCCACCAGCGCGGAGCCGATCCCCACGTCGCGCCAGGCATCGGCCACGCAGATCGAGAGGGTGCCGATGTGGTCGCTCACGGCGTTGCGCTCCAGGCTGACCAGCACGTTGCCGACCACCTCGCCGTCCGCCTCGGCGACGAGCGTCAGCCCGTCTCCGTTCCGGATCATCTCGCCGATGAAGAAGGCCTCGGACGGCGCGCTCACGGCGGACGGCGGCGTGACCAGCCAGCGGCCCTCGGCCCGGACCGCGGCGAACAGGCGGGACAGGCCCCGCGCGTCGGTCGGTCGCGCCGGGCGCAGCGTCCAGCGGCGGCCGTCGCCGGCCGTCCGCGGCTCGCTGACACTACCGGTCATCGTCGCCGTCTCCATGTACCTCGGTCCCATGCCTGCCAGGTACGACAAAGCCCCCGCTCGTCAGGACGAGGGGGGCTCCCTTCGTGGTACCACCTGGACTTGACCGATGGAGGTGGTGGAGCTGGGGGGACTCGAACCCCCGACCCCCTGCATGCCATGCAGGTGCTCTCCCAGCTGAGCTACAACCCCACGATCGGTCCACTCATCGGCGCTGTTATCGGACGCCATCCCGGTCGGCTCTCACCGACTGCTCGGCGGGCGAGTTCCGCGACTCCACGATCGCCGGCTTGCACCATCCCGGCTCGCTGTCGATCGAGGGCAGCCCGTATTGCTCCCGCGTCAACGCGTTCGCGTGGAAGTATAGCCGAGGGTGAGTAGCGAACCAAAGTCAGGGGTCGTCAGTACCGGCGACCCATTCGTGCTGTCGCGGGCCACCCCCATAGTCGCGCCATGTCCGGCCACCTCAGGCCCCTGCGTGGCAAGATCGGCGCCTTCGTGCTGGCGACCGCACTGCTCGGCCTGCCTGCCAGCAGTCTGCTGGCGGCCGACAGTCCGAACGGGGATCGCGCCGCGGCGTGGCCGAGCTCGTGGCGCCCGTACACGCTGGCCACCGGAGCGCGGGTCAGCGACGTGATCAGCGACGTCGGCTGCGGGCAGGGGTACTGCGACGTCAGCAGCGGCCCCTCGGGGAACCTGTCCTCGGTCTATTTCGCGTCCAACGGCACAACCGTGTTCTTCCGGGTCAGGCTCCTCGGCGATCCGCGGAAGGCATCGGCCGGCGGGTTCGCTTCCACCGCCTACGTGCTGCAGATCGGCGTCAACGGCGTCGCACGGGTCGCGGTCGGCCTCGACGGCAAGAGCCCGCAGCGCGACTTCGTCTACGTCTCCACCGCCGACGGCAGCGCCTACACCGAGATCTATGCGACCCCCTTCAACAACTCCGGGGGCGAGCTCTCAGCCGGCGCCCGCGGTCTGCCCGATGGCAGCGGCCAATGGTTCGTCGACTGGCAGGTGCCGTTGAGCCGTATCACCCAGCGCTCGGGAGGCGCGATCACCGGCTCCACGCCGGTGCAGCTCTTCTTCGGCACCTCGCAGTCCGCCAACCTCTCGGTCGTGAACAAGGACTTCATGATCGGCAACGGGGTGAGCTTCGGCAGCGGCAGCACCGTCACCCTCGTTCCCCAGCCGGCCCCGGCGCCCGTAGCGCCAGCCGCACCAGGTGCGCCCGCAGCGCCCGGAGCGCCCGCAGCGGGACCGGGAGTGCCCCTGCCGAACACGAGCGCGCCGGACACGCCGACGCCCATCGACCTGGGTCTGGCCAGGCTGATGGTGTTGATCAGCTTCCTGGTCCTGTCCCGCCCCCGGCGGGGCGAGGTCTCAGCG
>JBKOZM010000097.1:0-6207 GCA_046725855.1 Chloroflexota bacterium
CTGGCGAAGCCGTCCTTGAAGATGAGACGTCGCGGCGGATCCGCGTCGAGGATCTGCCAGAAACCGGCGGGTGTGTCGCCCTCGGGCCCGGTCATGAAGTACTCGACGCGGCCGCCCACGTGGAGGTCGTGTGAGGTCACCGTGGCGGGGTATTCCGGTGGGCCCCACCAGCGCTCCAGCTGGCGCGGGTCGGCCCACAGCTGCCATACCCGATCAGCCGATGCCTCGAATTCGGCGTCGACGGTCATGGTCAGGGTTTCGGGGCTCTTCTTGACGGCGGTGACGGTCATCGGTCTGTCTCCTTGCTGATCTCGGTGGTGTCGGTGACGAGCTCGGTCATGCGGTCGATCCGTCCGCGCCACAGCTCCTCGTACTGGTCCAGCAGGCGCCGCGCCACGAGCAGCCCGGCCAGGTTGGTTCGGACGACCTTGCGTCGACCGATGCGCTCCTTGGTGACCAGTCCGGCCCGCTCGAGGATCGCGACGTGCTTCTGCACGGCCGCGAAGCTCATGGGGTAGTGGCTGGCCAGCTCGGCGACCCCCTCCTCGGAATCGATCGCGCGTCGCACGATGTCGCGCCGAGTGTGGTCCGCCAAGGCGCCGAACATGCGATCGAAGTCGGGAGGGATGACCTGCATATGTACAACCATACGGTTGTATCAAGGATGTGTCAAGCGCCCGTTGAAGCGGCGGCGTCGAGCGCTTCAGAATGAGCGAAGCGATGAAAGCGGCCTGGCGGGACCGATACGGGCCACCCGAGGTGGTCGAGATCCGGGACGTCGAGCGACCGACGCCCGGCGACGGGGACGTGCTCGTCCACGTCCGTGCCGCATCGGTCAATCGCGCGGACCTCGATGGTCTGAAGCCGAAGCCTGGGTTCGCGCGCCTGTTCATGGGCCTGCGGGCGCCGAGGAACCACGAGGTCGGCATCGACGCGGCCGGTGTCGTCGAGGAGGTCGGACCCGGCGTCACCCGGTTCAAGCCCGGCGACCAGGTCATGACCGACCTGTTCGCGGCCGGGCGATTCGGAGCCTTCGCCGAGTACGTCTGCGCGCGCCAAAAGGCCTTCGAGCCGATCCCGGCCGGCATGTCGCTCGAGGAGGCCGCCACACTGCCGCACTCCGCCGTGCTGGCGCTCCAAGGGATGCGCCTGGGCAGCGGGCGGACGTTCAATCCGGGCGACGAGGTGCTCATCGACGGCGCGTCGGGAAACGTCGGTCCATTCGCCGTTCAGATCGCTAAGTCCATGGGTGCCGAGGTGACCGGCGTCGCCAGCGGCGACAAGCTGGACTTCGTCCGCTCGCTCGGCGCGGACCACGTCATCGACTACGAGAAGGTCGACTACACGAGGGCGGGCGAGCGCTACGACTGGATCGTGGCGGTCGACTCCCATCATCCGATCCGCGCGGCGCGCCGCGTCCTGAAGCCGAACGGCGTGTACCTCACGATGGGCGGCGACGCCGGCACAATCTTCGCCGCCCTGGGCGGCAGCCTGCTGGTGTCGCGGTTCGGCGACAAGTGGTCCGGGCTATTGATCTGGTGGAAGCCGATGCATCGGCCCGACGTCGACAAGCTCAAGGAGCTCATCGCAGCAGGCCAGCTCAGGCCAGTCATCGATCGGCGCTATTCACTCGATCAGGTCGTCGACGCGCTTCGCTGGGTGGAGGATGGCCGCGCCCGCGGCAAGGTCGTCATCACCATGGACGGGTCTGCGCGCGCCGCGAGTGACGGGCTATCGTGAAGTGATCCTGGACCGGCTGCCCGGACCGATCCGCCGATGGCTGTACGGCGGCGGAACGCGGCAGGATCGCCTGCGCGACCCGGACGCGGTGGTCGCGGCCCTCGATGTCCGACCCGGCATGGTCGTGGGCGATCTCGGTCCAGGCGCCGGGCACTTCACCCTCCGCCTCGCCCGGGCGGTCGAACCGGACGGCGTCGTGTACGCGCTCGACGCCAGGCAGAGCACACTCGATGATCTGCGTCGCGCGGCGGATGACCGTGGGATCACGACACTCCGGTGTGTGCTGGTGCCTCGCAACCGGCTCGAGGTCCCCGACCCGGTGGATCTGCTCTTCGTCTCTGCCACCTACCATCACCTCCCGGCAGCGGGGAAGTACTTCACGGAGGCTCGGGCCTACCTGCGGCCCGGCGCGAGAGTCGGGATCCTCGAGTCGCGCCGCGAAGGCCTGCTGGCCCGGTGGCATGGCCGCCACGCGACCTCGCCGGAACGCGTGCTGCGCGAGATGGAGGCTGCCGGGTATCGGCTCACCGCGACCCACGACGTCGTCCGGGGCTACTGGTTCGGAGTGTTCGAGGTCGCCTCCTGATGAGTAGCAACGCGCCTCGAGAGCGATCCGCTACGCTCCTTCCCATGCAGGTTGACGAGGTCCGCTGGCTGTTCGCATACGACCGATGGGCGACGCGGCGTGTGCTGACCGTCCTGGACGGCCTCGACCCGGCCGTGTGGACTCGGCCGAACGTCGTGGGCGACCGCAGTCTGGCCGATATCCTCGTACACCACCTTGGCGCCTCGCAGCGCTGGCGCCACGCATTCCAGGACACGGGTGAGGAGCCGGATCCCGAACGCGAGCCGCTGCTGACGATCGACGAGCTATGCCAACGCTGGGAATCCGAGTGGGCGGCCGTAGATATCTGGCTGCCGACCGTGACTGACGGCTTTGTCGGGCACGTGCACGAGGGCGTGCCGGTTTGGCAGATGCTCGTGCACGTCGTGAATCACGGAACGCAGCACCGAGCGGAGGCGGCCGCCCTGCTCACCCGCGAGGGCCGATCGCCCGGCGAGCTCGACCTGATCAACTACGCCGAGGAACTGGCCGGGAGCGCTGTAGGGCAATGAGCAAGGTACGAGTGCACATCTCGACCTCGCTGGACGGCTACGTCGCCGGCCCCAACCAGAGCCAGGAGGAACCGCTCGGCGAGGGCGGCGAACAGCTTCACGACTGGCTCGTGGTGCTGAAGGCGTGGCGCGAGCAGGCCGGCATGGAGGGCGGCGAGGTGAACGTCAGCAGTGCCGTGGTCCGTGAGGAGTACGCGAACGTCGGTGCCGAGATCATGGGTCGGGGCAAGTTCGGCCCGCCCGGCCGCGGTCCGTGGGGTGACGATCCGTGGCGGGGCTGGTGGGGTGAGGATCCGCCCTTCCACAAGCCGGTCTTCGTCCTCACCCACCACGAGCGGGAGCCGCTGGCTCTTTCGGACACGACCTTCACCTTCGTCACCGATGGGATCGAGTCCGCCCTGCAGCGAGCGACGGAGGCCGCCGGCGACAGGGACGTCTTTATCGGCGGCGGCGCCGACACCATCAACCAGTATTTGGCGGCGGGACTGGTCGACGAGCTGGAGCTGCACGTCGTCCCGATCCTCCTGGGCGGCGGCGCGCGCCTTTTCGCCGGACTTGGCCCGGATTTGAAGCTTGAGGAGGTCCGCGCGGTCGAGGCACCCGGGGTTACGCACCTCAAGTACCGCGTCGTGAAGGAGCCCGTCTGACCTACGCGACTGGAGCCGAGGTCTCGCCCGGGGCGGGTGATCACCCGGCGGCGTAGGCTGGGGCCATGCATCGGACGGAGACGGCCAGCGTCCTGGTGATCGGGAGCGGCGCTGCAGGGTGGCGCGCCGCCATCGCGGCCACCGAGGCTGGCGTCGAGGCGCGCATCCTCGCCAAGCGCCCTCGGATGGACGCACATACCGTGCTGGCCTCGGGCGGCATCAACGCCGCGCTTGGCACCCGCGATCCGCAGGACTCGTGGGAGCAGCATTTCGCCGACACCCTGCGCGAAGGCTACTTCCTCGGCGATCCGCGCATGGTCGAGATCCTAGCGCGGGAGTCTCCGGCGGCCGTGCTGGAGCTCGCGGACTGGGGCTGTGAGCTCGCGCGGACCGATGACGGCCGGCTCGAACAGCGCTTCTTCGGCGCACACCGGTGGCGACGGACGTGCTTCGCCGGCGACTTCACCGGACGTGCCATCCAGGCGACCGTCGCGCGTCGTGGCGCCGAGCTCGGTATCCGGGTCGACGAGGACCAGTACGTCTCGCGGCTGCTCGTCGCCGATGGCACGTGCTTCGGGGCGCTGGCGTTCGACCTGCGAACCGGCGAGCGGACGGTCTTCCTCGCCGACGCCGTGATCCTCGCGACGGGCGGGCACACCCGGGTCTGGCGCCGCAGCTCCTCGCGCCGGGACGAGAACTACGGCGACGGCCTGCGGCTGGCGCTCAAGGCCGGCTGTCGCCTGATGGACATGGAGCTCGTGCAGTTCCACCCCACCGGGATGGTCCATCCGGAGGAGGCGGCCGGCACACTCGTGACCGAGGCGGTACGTGGCGAGGGCGGCCGGCTCCTCAACGCGCTCGGTGAGCGTTTCATGGAGCGCTACGACCCGGACCGCCTCGAGCTCAGCTCCCGCGATCGCGTCGCCCTCGCCAATTACACCGAGATCGTCGAGGGACGCGGCGGACCGCACGGTGGGGTCTTCCTCGACATCAGCCACCGCGGCAAGCAGTACATCTCCGAACGACTGCCGCGCATGTATCGGCAGTTCATCGAGTGGCAAATGCTCGACATCTCCCGTGAGCCGATGGAGGTCGCACCCACGGCCCATTATTCGATGGGCGGCATCGTCGTGGACCCTGACACGCACGCCACCGACGTCCGCAGCCTGTACGCGGCAGGCGAGTGCGTCGGCGGCCTGCACGGGGCGAACCGGCTGGGCGGCAACTCACTCGGCGAGGCACTGATCGCCGGTCGGCGGGCGGGGCAGGCGGCGGCCGCGTACTCGGTCGAGGGTGAGATCTTCAGGCGGTCACGTTCGGTGATCGACGAGGCGCTGGCGGAGCTGGACGCGCTGACCCGGCCGGGCAGCGAGCTGGCGCGCCCGCTTCAGCGTCGCCTGCGCGACTCGATGTGGGAGTCCTGCGGCGTTGTCCGGACCGAAGCGGGCCTTCGTGGGGGCCTCGACGAAGTCGACAAGCTGCGCGAGGCGGCCGAGAACGTCGACGTGCAGCCCGGCGCCGAGGGATGGACTGACCTCGCCCACGCTCTCGACCTGCGTGCGGGACTCCTCGCCGCCGAGGCGACCCTGCGCTCGGCGATCGAGCGGCGCGAGACGCGCGGCGCCCAGATCCGTGCGGACTTCGAGAGTCTCGATCCGGCGCTGCGCGTGAACTTCTACATCGATGCGCGCATGGCGCCGTGGCCCGAGCCGGTGCCGCCGGTGCCGGTGGGGATGCTCGCGTGGACCGAGCAGCCAGTCGAGGTCACCGCAGCCAAACTCCTCGAATGAGCTCGTCAGCCTTCACGGCCAAGACATCTGGGTAGTCAGGCGCCCAGCAGCTGGGTCGGGACGTGATCGTCGCCGGCGCGTACGCGACAGCCTCGGTACGGAGCCGAACTTCTAGTCGGGCGTGACCAGGCTGCGCGTTTCCAGAGCGGCCCCGAAGTATCGGGCCCGGGAGTCGACCACGATCGTCTTGGTGTCGTCGCCCTTTCGGGCCAGGGCATCGCGCGCCATCTGCTCGAACGTGACCTTCTGCGGCCCACCGACGTTCACGATGCCGTTGAGTGGTTCGCCGACCGCTACGCGCGCGACCGCCGAGGCAACCTGGTCGGCGGGAATCGGCTGGATCAGCGCATCGGGCACGCGCACCTCGTCCGCCACGGTCATGGACTCTGTGATCGCGTCGGCGAACTCGGCGAACTGGGTGGCACGCACGATCGAGTAGGGGATGCCGGATTCGGTGATGATCTTCTCCTGGGCGACTTTGGCGCGGAAGTACCCGCTGTCCGGCAACCCATCGACGCCGACGATCGACAGCGCGACATAGTGGCCGACGCCGGCGCGTCTGGCCGCGTCCACCAGGTTGGTCGCCGACGTGGTGAAGAACTCCATCGCTGGGCCGGCGTCGAACGAGGGTGAGTTCGTCACGTCGACGAGCGCGTCAGCGCGGGTGAGCGCATCGGCCAGACCTGCTCCGGTCAGTACGTCTACACCGGACGAGCGCGAGGACGCGACGACGTCGTTCCCGCGGCTTCGAAGAATCTCGACGACCTTGGTCCCGATGAGTCCACTGGCTCCGACCACCGTGATCTTCATCAGGAAGGCACAGCCGCGATGGCATCCACTTCCACGAGGAAGTCCGGCCGGCCGAGGGCTCGCACGAACAGGGCGGTGATCGCGGTCGGCTGGTTGCCCCAGAC
>JBKOZM010000098.1:0-3747 GCA_046725855.1 Chloroflexota bacterium
ACCTTGGACGGTGTCCCGCCCGGACCATTGCTCGCACTGCGCCATGCCGGAGCGCGACCAGTCGCGGCCCTGCTCTATGCCCTGTTCCCCCCGGCCGCGCCGCTGCTGCTGTCCTACGCCTTCTACCGTTTTGAGTGCGCCATCCGCTCGGCGGTGATCCTCGGGGTGGTGGGGGTCGGCGGGCTCGGACAGGAGTTGG
Source organism: Chloroflexota bacterium (assembly GCA_046725855.1). Classification (GTDB taxonomy): domain Bacteria; phylum Chloroflexota; class Limnocylindria; order QHBO01; family QHBO01; genus DASQFY01. Next base: position 200 of record JBKOZM010000098.1, read on the forward strand.
TGGTCAGTCTCCAGTCGCGCAACTGGGACGAGGTGTGGACGCTCGTGTGGGCCGTCCTGCTGCTATCGGCGGCCGTGGACTTGTGGAGCGCCCGCGTACGCGGGGATCTGGCTGTCGTCACCTGCGCCGACTGGTCCGGCGGCCGCCGCGGAGGCTCACGCCTCTCGTCGCGCACCTCCGGCCGGATCGCCCGGCCGGACACGTCGCGGTGGGCACGCTCGGCCGCCGTCGTGGCAGTCCCGGCGTTGCTCCTCGCGTGGCTGGCCTCGGACGTGTCCCTGTCCGGTCTGACGTCGCCACGCGCCCGTGACCTGACCGTGCGGCTGCTGGAGGACATGTGGCCGCCCGCGTTGCCGCCCGGTGGGTGGCCGGCTCTCGGGGACGCCGTACCGGACACGGTGGCGATGGCAGTCCTCGCCATGACCGTTGCCGTCATCATCACCCTGGTGGTCGGTCCCTGGGCGATACGGATCCGGCTCGCGTCCATGGACGAGCGAGCACGACCTACCCCCCGCCTCCTGCGCAGGGCGGCGTGGTTGGCCGCACGGACGGTGCTGCTGGTGCTGCGTTCCGTCCCGCCGACGGTCTGGGCCGTGATCGCCCTCCTCGCCTTGTTCCCCGGCGTGCTCCCGGGAGCTCTGGCGCTCGGCCTCTACACCGGAGGCATCCTGGGCCGGCTGGTCGCCGAGGCGTGGGAGAGTGTCGATACCCGCCCACGTGACGCCCTCCGCGCCATCGGGACGTCGGGCTGGCTCGCCTCCGTGGCCGCGGTCGTCCCACCATCGGCCCACCTCCTCGTTACCTACACGCTCTACCGCTTCGAGATCTGCATCCGGGAAACGGCGGTCGTCGGCGTTGTGGGCGCCGCGGGTCTGGGATACCTGATCGCGGAGAACCTAGCCGCCTTCCGCTGGCCCGCGGTCACGACGCTGCTTGTCGCGTCGTTCGCGCTGAGTGTGGGCGGCGAAATCGTTGGACGGCGACTCAGACGCGCGCTACGTGCTTAGCCTGACGCGGGTTTGTCAGCGTCGTTGGGCACCGCGATACCCGTCGCGGCGCACCTTCGCATGAACCGCGGAGACCGCCAGTTCGGCACCTTCAATCATCGCGGCCATGAGAGGTCAAGAGGCGCCAGCAGTGACCCCTACGTGTCGCCCGGCCCTGCGTGGCCACGTCGGTCTTAGCGGTCACCGCGTTGCCGTTCTGCGGTGTGCTCGTGCGTCTCACGGTCGTCGAAGCGCCCTCCGCCGAGTCGGTCACGTCGTCGGATGTTGAGCCGGGTGAGCTGCTGCGGGTTGGTGATCGGTTCGGGTAGCGGTGTCAGCGGGCGGGCGATGGCGATGCCCTGGAGGACGCTGGCGGCCGACCCACGCGCACCGACGCCGTCACCACGCCTCCCGTTGACCAGCAACCAAACGCGCCGCCCAGGACGAACTCCCAAGCGGCGCGCAGTATCAGTCGTTGATCATGCGGAAAACGAGACCAGTCACGAAGTGCCCGGCGGCCTTACCGCGCCAGACCTGTGAGCTGGGTAACTACCGGTCATGGGGCGCCGGGGCGTCTCGTCTGTCGTTGGTGAGCACAACGAACGGAGACGTCGTGAAGATTTTCATTGCCGGAGCGTCCGGCGCGATCGGCAGCCACCTCGTTGCCCAACTCGTGGCGCGCGGCCACGAGGTCGTCGGCACGACCCGCTCGGCGGCCAAGACCGGCGCGCTGCGCGCGCTCGGCGCCGAACCGGTCGTCGTCGATGCGCTCGACCCCGAATCGGTGGCCGACGTGGTAGCCAGGGCCGAGCCCGAGGTTATCGTCCATCAGGCCACCGCGCTGAACGGACCGGTGAACATGCGGAACGTCAAGCGGATGGCGGCCGCCACCAACCGGCTGCGCAGCGAAGGCACCGACCACCTGCTGGCCGCCGGACGCGCCGTCGGCGTCCGCAAGGTCGTGGCGCAGAGCAACTACGCCGTGCTGGAACGCACCGGTGGGCCGGTCGTCGACGAGAACGGCCGGATCGAGCCGAACCCACCGAAGGATGCCAAGGAGGCGGTGGACGCGTTGCGCCACTTGGAGGACGCGGTGACCGGCATCAGCTGGGCCGACGGCATCGCGCTCCGCTACGGTGGCTTCTACGGCCCGGGGACCGGCATCGAGGCCGCGCCGGACGCCGTCATGGCCGAGCTGATCCGCAAGCGAAGGTTCCCGATCGTCGGTGGCGGCGGTGGGGTGTGGTCGATGGTGCACATCACCGATGCCGCGTCGGCCACGGTCGCGGCCATCGAACGCGGCAAGCCCGGGATTTACCACGTCGCCGATGACGAGCCGGCGCCGGTGCGCGAAGTGCTGCTGGAGCTGGCCCGTGTGCTCGGCGCCAAACCGCCGCGCCGCGTGCCGGCCTGGGTGGCCCGCATGCTGGCCGGCAAGGGCGCGGTTGACATAATGACGCGGGCCGTCGGGATCTCCAGCGAGAAGACCAAGCGGGAATTGGGCTGGACGCTGCAGTACCCGAGCTGGCGTAAGGGTTTCACCGACGGATTGAGCTGACTCGAAATGTCCACCTCGGACCTGTACGGCGAGCTGCGACCGCGGGCGTTTGCCATCGCCTACCGGATGCTCGGCAGCGTCAGCGAAGCCGAGGACGTGGTGCAGGAGGCGTTCCTGCGCATGCATCAGACCCTGCAACGGGACGAGCAGATCGCCTCGCCGCGGGCGTACATCGCTACGCTGGTCACCCGGCTGGCCATCGACCAGCTTCGCTCGGCGCGGGTGCGGCGGGAGCGGTACGTCGGTGAGTGGCTGCCGGAGCCGCTGGTCACCGAACCGACGCCGGCCGAGCACGCCGAAACCGTCGACTCGCTGTCGCTGGCGTTCCTGGTGCTGCTGGAGAGCTTGTCGCCGCAGCAGCGGGCCGCGTTCCTATTGCGTGAGGTGTTCGAGTATCCGTATCCGGAGGTCGCCGACTTTATCGGCACCGATGTGGACAGTACGCGGCACCTGGTCGCGCGGGCTCGCACCCACGTCCGGGAGCGCCGACCGCGCCACTACGCCTCTCGGCAGCAGCGAGAAGAGCTGGCTCAGCGCTTCTTCGCCGCCGCCGGGCAGGGCGACCTGCGGGCGCTGGAGGCGCTGCTGGCGCAGGATGTGGCGCTGCACGCTGACGGCGGCGGCAAGGTGCCGGCGCTGGCGCGGCCGATCAATGGCCGGGAGCGCGTGGCGCGGACCTTGTCGGCCGGAATGTCCGCGCTGGCGCGGTTCGGCGTGCGCATCCAGGTCACCGAGGTCAACGGCCAGCCCGGCGCGATAGCGCTCGACCCGCAGGATCGGCTGGTCGGGGTCATGGGGTTGGACATTGCCGACGGTCAGATCCAGACAATCCACTCCATCGCCAACCCCGACAAGCTACGGCACCTCGACCGGGTCGACGACCTCGCTGCCCTGCTGCGCGCGGGCCGCCGATCCGGAGCCGACGGCTGAACCGTTGGTGACGCTGGCGCCAGGAGCGACGCGACGGATCTGCCGCTGTACCGGCACATCACCGGACCCGACGG
>JBKOZM010000099.1:0-4943 GCA_046725855.1 Chloroflexota bacterium
ACCCTGCAGCGCGTCAACGGCACGCTGGTCGGTGCCGGCCTGGCGGCGCTGGCGGTATCGCTCTTTGTCGGGGTGCTGGCCGCGCGTCGGCTGACCGGTCCGCTGGCGCGCCTGCGCCGGACGTCGAGCCGCTTCGCGCACGGCGAGCTGGCGGAGCGGGCGCCCCAGTTCGGCATCGTGGAGGTCGACGAGCTCGGGCAGCAGTTCAACGTGATGGCCGATAGGCTCAGTGAATCGGTCCATCTGCTGCAGGCAGACCGTGACCGCCTGCGTGAGTTCGTGGCCGATGTAAGCCACGAGCTGCGGACCCCCATCGCCGCTCTGCGGACCTTCACCGAGCTGCAGCGCGACGGGGAGGCGAGCCCGGAGCAGCGTGCGGAGTTCCTGGACCGATCGACCGAGCAGATCAACCGCCTCGAATGGATGAGCACGAACCTGCTCGACCTGTCGCGCATCGACGCGGGCATCTTCCCGCTCGACGTGCGCTGGGGCGACCTGCGCGATCCGGTGCGCGAGGTGGTGGAGGCCCACGCCGAGATGGCCGAGCAGCGCGGGGTGGCGCTCACCAGCGCCGTGCCGACCAGCCCGGTCATGCTGCGCTTCGACCGGGAGCGCGTCCTGCAGCTGCTCACGAACCTGATCGGCAACGCGCTGAAGTTCACGCCGCGCGGCGGCGAGGTGGTGACCGCCCTCCGGGACGGTGACGGCGCCGCGGAGCTGGAGGTGCGCGATACCGGCCCGGGCATTCCCCCCGCCGAGCTGCCTCTCGTGTTCGATCGCTTCTTCCGCGGCACGAACGTGGGCGAGGCACGCGCTTCGGGGAGCGGCCTGGGACTGGCCATCGCCCGCTCGATCGTGGAGATGCACGGCGGCACGATCGAGGTGATCAGCTCGGTCGGTGAGGGGGCCACCTTCACGGTTCGGCTGCCGCGCGCCGATTCGGAAGGTCAATGAAACTTCACGCGCGCGGCGCCCTGTGCGCAACGCGCTTGTCGCACCATGGATGCATGCCCGCCCGCCAAGCGTACGAGCGACAGGACCGATGAGCGACGAATCGAACAGCGACGAATCGAACGAACACGACCATCCGACCCAGCCGATGGAGGTGCGGCGTTTCGGCCCCTCTCCATCGCCCGCCGCCCCAACACCCTCCTGGCAGGCCGGGCCATCGCGGCCGACGCGGCCGCCCATCGCCACTCAGCCCGGCCGCCCACCCCGACGCACCGGCACGCCCGGCCTGATCGCGATCGCGCTGGTGGCGGGCATCCTCTCCGGCTCGCTGTCGGCGGCCGCGGTCGCGAACCTCATCCGGCCTGCCAGCGCGCCGGCGTCCTCGTCGGAACCGGTCGGCACCAACGTGTCGCAGGTCCACATCGACGAGTCGTCGGCCGTCATCAACGCGGTCCAGGACGCCATGCCGGCGGTGGTGACGATCCAGTCGCGCCAGGGCGCGGCCGCCGGCGTCGGCTCCGGCTTCATCTTCGACTCCGATGGCTGGATCATCACCAACAAGCACGTGGTCGAAGGCGCCACGGACCTGACCGTCATCCTCAACGACAGCCGCGAGCTGCCGGCTGAGGTCTACGGGGTGGACACCCTGACCGACCTGGCCATCGTCAAAGTCGACGCCACCGGCCTGCCGACCATCGCGCTCGGCAACAGCGCCGACCTCGAGCCGGGGCAGCTGGCGATCGCCATCGGCAACCCGCTGGGCACCTTCGAGAACACGGTCACCACCGGCGTCATCTCCGGGCTCGGTCGGCAGATCCGCGCTGGCGACGCGACCCAGTCGGCATCGGAGCAGCTGAACAACCTGATCCAGACCGATGCCGCCATCAACCCGGGCAACTCGGGCGGCCCGCTGATCGACAGCGCCGGCCAGGTGGTCGGCATCAACACCGCGGTCAACCAGGACGCGCAGGGCATCGGCTTCGCGATCCCGATCGACATCGCCAAGCCGATCATGCAGCTGGCGGTCGCCGGCAAGCCGCTCGAGCGCCCGTGGATCGGCGTCTACTACCAGCCAGTCACCAAGCAGTTGGCCGACGATATGAGCCTGTCAGTCGACTACGGCGTGCTCATCGACTCGAGCACGCCCAACGTGCCGGCGGTCTTCCCGGACAGCCCAGCGGATGACGCCGGGCTGAAGTCCGGCGACATCATCGTGGCGGTGGATGGCCAGCGGGTCGACGCCGATCACGACCTGGCCACGCGCATCCTGCCGCACCAGCCGGGCGACCAGATCACGCTGAGCGTGGTCAGCGACGGATCGACGCACGACGTGACCGTCACCCTGGGGACGCTTCCGGACCAGAACTAGCGGCGTCCCGACGCCGGCGCAGCCGCGCCTCGACCGTCTCGAAGGCCCCGGGCAACGGGGCCTTCGGCTTGCGCAGGCGCACCTCGACGTCGTCGACCGGAAGGGCGTCCAGCACCGCGGCCGCGATGGCGCCGGCCAGCGCCTCGATGAGCCGGAAGGAGCGACCCTCGACGACGTCGGCGACCAGTGTGAAGACCTGTCCGTAGTCGACCGTGTCGGCCAACTCGTCGCTGGCGGCCGACGCCGACAGGTCGCCGCGCAGGATGACGTCGACCTCGAACGGCTGCGGCTCCATGCGCTCCTCGAGCTGGACGCCGTGGCGCCCCAGGAAGCGCATGCCGCGCAGGGTGATGCGGTCGCTCACGGGCCCCACCGCACGATCGCGTCGCTGACACGCACCGTCTTCATGATCGCCGCCACGTCGTGGACGCGCACCATGTCGACGCCGGCGGCGATGGCCAGCGCCACGGTGGCGGCCGTGCCCTCCAGCCGCTCGCTCGGCGGGGCGCCGCCCAGCAGCTCGCCGATGAACCGCTTGCGGCTGGTGCCGACCAGCAGCGGCAGGCCGCCGAGCGCCGCCTTCAGCTCGCCCAGGCGATGGAGGAGCTCGACCGAATCGGCCGGCTCCTTGCCGAAGCCGATGCCCGGGTCGAGGATGAGCCGCTCACGCGGAACGCCGGCGGCGAGCGCGTCCTCGACCGCGCGCGAAAGGAAGTCGACCACGGTGTCGTATAGCCCCTTCGGATAGCCCGCGCGTTCCTGATTGTGCATCAGCACCAAGTAGGCATCAGCCTCCGCCGCGGCCCGCGCCGTGTCGGGGTCGCGCTGGGCGGCCCACACGTCGTTGACCATGGCGGCCCCCGCCGCGAGCGCAGAGCGCGCCACCTGGCCCTTGGTCGTGTCGATGCTGACCATCGCCCGCGGGCCGAAGCCGCGCGCCAGCGCGGCCACCACCGGCACAGCCCTGGCCGCCTCCGCCTCGGCGTCGAGCGGGGGATGCTCACCGTAGAACTGGGCCGGGCGAGACGATTCGGCGCCGACATCCAGGACGTCGGCACCCGCCTGCACGTACTCGCGGGCCTGGGCCAGGGCCGCGGCCAGGATCTCCGCCTCACTGCGTCCGGGCGTGGCCAGGCCGTCGCCGCTGAACGAATCGGGGGTCAGGTTGATGACTCCCATCACGTAGGTGCGCTCGCCCCAGCGCAGCCTCGTCATTCGGCGCCCTCCTCGCCGGCCAGCATCCCACGAATCGCGCCGACCAGGTAGAGCGAGCCGGCCACGACCACCGGCTGCCCCGGGTCGGCGCGGAGCTCGGCGCCCCGGGCCAGGGCCGCGGGCGGGGAAGCGACCACCAGCCCCTTGCCCGCCTGGCGGTGCCAGGTGCGCAGCAGGGCCGCCGGCTCGAGCGCGCCCGGATCGTCGACCGCGGTGAAGACCGGGCGGGGCGCCAGCGGGGCCAACGCGCGCAGCATGGCGGCCACTCGCTTGCCGCGCATCGCGCCGAAGACGAGCGGAAAGTCGCGCAGCCCGAGCTCGTCGAGCGCTCGCGCCAGGGCGCGGGCGCCGGCCGGGTTGTGGGCACCGTCGAGCAGGACCGGCCCGAACGGCGTGCGCGGCAGGAGCTCGAGGCGGCCTGGCCATGAGGCCGCGGCAAAGCCGCGCCGGATCGCCGACTCGTCGAGGGTCAGCTGCGCACCCCGCCGCGCCGCGTCGTCCTCGAGTGCCTCCAGCAGGGCCAGCGCCACGGCCGCGTTGGCCGCCTGGTGGCTGCCGAGCAGCGCCACCCGCAGCCCGCGCAGCTCGCGCCGCGGCGATCGCAGGTCGAGCAGCAGACCCTGCCAGCCGCTCTCAAGGAGGTCCGCGTGGTAGGCCTGCCCCGCACCCGCCCGACGCAGGTCGACGTGCAGGCTCGCGCATCGGTCCAGGATCGGTCGCAGCCCGCGCCCCCTGGCACCGGTCACCGCCAGGTTGCGGCGCTTGATGATGCCCGCCTTCTCGAACCCGATGGCGGCCAGGGTCCGGCCCAAATGCCGCTCGTGGTCGTGCTGCACGTTGGTGATCGCCGCCACCCCTGCGTCCAGGGCGTTGGTGGCGTCAAGCCGGCCGCCCATCCCCACCTCGACCAGCGCCAGGTCGATGCCGGCGCGCGCCAGCTCAGAGAAGGCGGCCGCCGTCAGCGCCTCGAACTCGGTGGGCGGCCCGAGCCGCGCCGCCACGCGATCGGCCGCGGGCAGGACCCCGGCCACCGCCGCGGCGAACCGCTCGCCGCCCAGCGGCCGGCCGTCGATCGCGATCCGCTCGCGATAGCTGACCAGGTGCGGCTTCGGCATGGTCCCGATCCGCAGGCCGGCGGCGTTCAGCGCGGCGCGCGCCAGGGCGACAACGCTGCCCTTGCCATTCGTGCCGGCCACCAGGGCACCGCGCAGCTCCCGCTCCGGGTGGCCCAGCTCCTCGAGCAGCGCCTCGATGCGCTCCAGGCCGAGGCTGATGCCGAACCGACCCCGCGAGCGCAGCTCCGCGACCGCCTCCTCGTAGCCAAGGGCTGGGGCCGGAGCGGTCACCTGAGCGCCTCGGTCAGTCCTGGTCGTCCTCGTAGAAGACGCAGTCGTGGAACTGGCCGGTC
>JBKOZM010000100.1:0-17809 GCA_046725855.1 Chloroflexota bacterium
ACTCGAAGGTGGACCAGGTGCTCTCCAACCTGGTCGAGAATGCGGCGAAGTATTCGCCGGCCGGGTCGAAGATCGGGATCGGTGCCAGCGTTGCGGACGGGACGTTGCGGGTGACGGTCAGCGACGACGGGGAGGGCATCGCGCCGGAGGTCCTCCCGCACCTGTTCGAGCCATTCTTCCGGGGTAGCCCCAGTCACCGGCCCAGCGGGTCCGGGCTTGGTCTGGCGGTTGCCCGTGGCCTGGTCGAGGCGCACGGTGGTCGCATCTGGGCGGAGAATCGGCCTGGCGGCGGGGCGATGTTCACCTTCGACATCCCGGGGGATGGCGCCGCGCCATGAGCCGGCCACGGGCGGTCGAGGGCGGTGCACGCATCCTGGTCATCGAGGATGAGCCGGGGATTCGACGTGCCGTCGAGCGGAACCTGGCAGGTCACGGTTTCGACGTGAGGGGCGTCGAGACGGCCGAGGCCGGGCTGGACCTCGAGACGCGGTTCCATCCCGATCTGGTGCTGCTCGACCTGGTGCTGCCTGACATCGACGGCTTCGAGGCGATTCGACAGCTGCGCGCCCGGACCAGCACGCCCATCATCGTCCTCTCCGTGCGAGGCGCGGAGCACGACAAGGTCATGGCTCTCGAGCTGGGTGCCGATGACTACCTCACCAAGCCGTTCGGCGTCGACGAGCTGCTGGCACGCATTCGAGTCGCCCTGCGCCACGCCGCACGATCCGGCAGCAGCCACGAGCCCGTCTTCCGCAGCGCCGGGCTGGAGGTCGATCTGGAACGACGCACGGTCTTGGTTGGCGGGCAGCCCGTCCACCTCACCCCTACCGAGTACGCCCTGCTGGGCGCGCTCATTGCCAATGCCGGCCGCGTGCTGACCGACCGGGCCCTGCTGCAGCGCGTGTGGGGGCCGGAGTACGGCTCGGAGGACCACTACCTGCACGTCTACATGGCCCGCCTGCGGAAGAAGCTGGAGGCCGATCCGTCGAACCCGCGCTACCTGCACACCGAGCCGGGAATTGGCTATCGCCTGCTCGAGCTGGAGGCGGACTAAGGCCGACGAAGCGGCGCCTGAATGTTGAGGCGATGTTGAGGCGGCCGCACGGTGACGTTGACACCTCGTTAAGGGTCCAGGTCGCAGCATGAGACCTGATGCAGTCACTGGTCGATGGAGTCGTCGCCGCGCGCACGGTCAGCTCGCTCCGCGCCGCCTGCGAGCTGCTTGCCGCCGCCGCCTGGCACATCACCACGGTCAGCGTCACCGGCCGCCTCCCCGATCCCGAGCTTGAGCCGGTTCCGATCCTGGTGGTCGCCCAGCGGTTGGCCGATGAGTACCGCCTCGCGGTACAGGTCAGCCTCGAGGCCGGACGGTTCGAGGTCCTCTTTCGCCGGGCGTCGGAGGGACTGAGTGTCGGAGCCTGATCCACGGCCCAACCGGATCGACCCGCATCTGGAGCTCCGCGAACGACGAAAAGGTAGCCGCCCGGGGGACGCATACGTCCGCATCGTCCGGCCGTTCGAGGCCGAGTTCGAGCGGGGCGGCAACGGCCACCTGGTGGCCACCAGCGAGACGCTGGTCGGGGCTGCCGGCCTGCAGCGGACGCTGGCTCGCATTCGCGCGTTCCTGATTGGGCGGCCGATCTCCAGCGAGCGGGAGGAGCATGAGCGCCTCACCAAGCTGAAGGCGCTCGCCGTGTTCAGCAGCGACAACATCAGCTCATCGGCCTATGCCACCGAGGAGATGATGCGCGTGCTGGTAGTGGGTGGGGTCGCCGCCTTCAGCCTGGTCATGCCACTCACGCTCGTGATCGTGGCGGTCCTGGCGATCGTGGCCACATCCTACCGGCAGACGATCCGCGCCTATCCCCATGGCGCATCGAGCTACATCGTGGCGTCGGACAACCTGGGCGCGCCCATCGGCCTCGTCGCAGCCGCTTCGCTGCTGATCGATTACACGCTGACGGTTGCGGTCAGCGTGTCGGCCGGGGTGGCGGCCATCACCTCGATCGTTCCGGGCCTCTATCCCGAGCGCGTGCCGTTGGCGGTTGCCATCGTCGTGCTGCTGACGCTGGGCAACCTGCGCGGCGTGCGGGAGTCGGGCACCATCTTCATGGCGCCCACCTACCTCTACCTGGTCGTGATCCTCGGCATGATCGGCTACGGCCTGCTGGGCACGGTGGCCGGCTTCATTCCACCCTACTCGCCACCACCGGCGTGGGTTGCGGCCGAGGCCGGTGGCGGGATCGGTGCGGTCGGGCTCCTGCTGGTGCTGCGCGCCTTCTCGTCCGGCGCCGTCGCGCTCACCGGCATCGAGGCCGTGTCGGATGGGGTGCCGGCCTTCAAGCCTCCGGAGTGGCGCAATGCGCGCGCCACCCTGACGTGGGCGGCCATCCTGTTTGCCGTCCTGTTCATCGGCATCAGCTCGCTGGTCAGCATCTTCGGGATCCTGCCGGACCCATCGGAGCAGCAGACGGTGCTGAGCATCCTGGCGCGCCATCTCACCGGTGACGGCTGGTATCTCGTGCTGGTGCAGGTGTCGACTGCGCTGCTGCTGACGCTGGCCGCGAACACGAGCTTCGCGGACTTCCCGCGCCTCTCGTCATTCCTGGCGCGAGACGGGTTCATGCCGCGCCAGTTCGGCTTCCGCGGCGACCGGCTCGCCTACTCGACCGGGATCGTGGCGCTGGCGGCGGTGGCCATCGTGCTCCTGCTGGCGTTCGGTGCCTCGGTCAGCGCGCTGATCCCGCTCTACACGCTGGGCGTCTTCGTCGCCTTCACCCTGTCGCAGACCGGCATGGTGCGGCGCTGGTGGAGCCGCCGCGAGGCAGGGTGGCGGCGTGGCTTCGCCATCAACGGCCTGGGGGCGGCTACCACGGCGGTCATCGTGGCGATCGTGGCCGCCAGCAAGTTCCTGGCGGGTGCGTGGCTGGTGGTGATCATGATCCCGATGCTGGTGGCGTTGATGTGGTCCATCCGGGTGCACTACCGCCGTCTGGAGCGCGCCGTGGCGGTGCCGGATCCGGCCGTCATCGCGCGGTCGGCCAGGCCCCCGCTGGTGATCGTTCCGGTGGCGCGCCTCGATCGCCCGTCGCTGGATGCGATCGCCTTCGCGCGCTCCATCTCCGCCGATGCGTTGGCCGTCCACATCACCAACGACGCCGATGCTGCCAACGAGCTTCGCGAGCGTTGGTCGGAGGTTGGCGGGGGCACGGAGCTGGTGATCGTCGAGTCGCCGTATCGAGCGCTGATCGGTCCGTTGCTGCGGTACCTCGATGCCCTCCAGCAGCAGGACCCTGAGCGCCGTCTGCTGGTGGTCCTGTCAGAGGTCGTGCCGCGGCACTGGTGGGACAACTTCCTGCACAACCAGACGGCGTTGCGACTGAAACTGCAGCTGTTCTTCCGGCCGAACACGATCGTCGCCGACGTCCCGTACCACCAAGCAGAGGTCTAGAACGCGGGCGACCCAAGGCAGCCTATCTGTTCAATCCTGCGCCGGCTGGACGTGGCGAGGCCCGAGCCCCGATCGATTTAGCGCGTCGCATCACCTACCATTTCATCGCGCGCGCCAGTAGCTCAGCGGACAGAGCGGGTGGCTTGGCCACTATCCGCCTACACCGCTGTGCCGTTACGCCAGCGGCCAGCAGGTCGGCGAGGATCGGTACGTCCAGCTGGGTCGAATCAGTGGATGGCCTTCGGGTCGAGCGCGTCACGCAGCGAATCGCCCAGAAGGTTGAATGAGACGACCAGGATGACGAGGACGGTGCCCGGGATGAACAGGTAGGTGGGCACGACGTTGAAGTAGCTCACCGAGTTGGCGAGCATCCCGCCAAACGTCGTGTCGGGCGGGAGCACGCCGACGCCGAGGAACGACAGGGCGGCCTCGGCGCCGATGTACGCCGGCAGGGTGAGCGTGGCATACACCAGGATCGGCGCCCAGAGGTTGGGCAGGATCTCGGTGAACAGGATCCGGCGCTTGCTCGAGCCCATCGCGACCGCCGCCTCGACGAATTCGCGCTCGCGCAGGCTGAGGACCTGGCCGCGCACGATGCGGGCCAGGTACGGCCAGCCGAAGATGCTCAGCACGAGAATGAGATACAGGATGCGCGAGGGGTTGCCCGACGGCACGCCAAGGTCGGTGAGGCGCTGGGTGAGGACGCCGGACAGCGCCAGGATGATGAGCAGGAATGGAAAGGCGAGCACCAGGTCCATCAGGCGGCCGATGATGGTATCGGTCCAGCCGCCGGTGTAGCCGGCGATGATGCCCACCGTGGTGCCGATGATGACGGTGATCAGCGTGGCGCTGCTGGCGATGACGAGCGAGATCCGCAGGCCGTACAGCAGCTGGGCCATGATGTCGCGGCCGGTCCCCCACTCCACCCCGAGCGGGTGCTCCCAGCTGACGATGAAGAAGGGCTTGCCACCCGCTTCGCTGATCGCGGATTTGTCGAAGCGGTAGGGATCGATGCCCAGCACTCCGAACACCATCGGCCCGAAGATGGCGATCGAGTAGTACACCAGCAGGACGACCAGGCAGATCATCGCCACGCGGTCGCGGCGGAGACGCGTCCAGATGATCTGGCGCAGGCTCCGGCCGCCGGTCAGGGCACCAGTGTCCTGAAAGCCCGCAGCCGTGTCCTGAACCGCGACCATGGCGAGAGGTTATCCGCGCGGCACCGCTTGTCAAGCGCCGCGCATCGGTTGCCAGCGCAGGTCGGGTCGTCGCGCGGCCGCGGCCTCGTCGAGGCGGCCGACCGGCGTGGTGCGAGGCGCCTGCTTGAGCTCGTCCGGCGCCGTCTCGGCGCGGGCGGCGATGTCGAGCATGATCTCCACGAACCGATCGAGCGTCTCGAGCGACTCCGTCTCGGTCGGCTCGATCATGAGCGCCTCTTCCACGATCAGCGGGAAGTAGATCGTGGGCGGGTGAATGCCGTGGTCCAGGATCGCCTTGGCGATATCCAGGGTGGTGACGCCGTGCTGCCGCTTCTGGCGGCGGCCGCTGAAGACCACCTCATGCTTGCAGATCCGGTCGTACGGCAGGTCGTAGGCATCGGCCAGGCGCACGCGCAGGTAGTTCGCGGCCAGCACCGCGTCCTCGCTGATGGCGCGGAGCCCGGCGTCGCCGTTACTACGGATATAGGTATAGGCGCGCACGAACATGCCGAAGTTGCCGGTGAAGGCGCGGACCTGGCCGATGCTCGTCGGCCGCGCGTCGGGTTCCTCCAGCGCGAAGCGGGCGCCGGGCGTGGAGCGGAGGGCCCCGGCATTGCGGCGCACCTCGTCGGCATCGCCCTCCACCAGCATCGGCAGCGGGCCGGGCAGGAACGGCGCCAGCCGCTCGCTGACTCCCACCGGTCCCGCGCCGGGACCACCCCCGCCGTGCGGGGTGGAGAACGTCTTGTGCAGGTTGAAGTGCATGACGTCGAATCCGGCCTCGCCCGGACGGAAACGACCGAGGATGGCGTTCAGGTTGGCGCCGTCCATGTAGGCGATGGCGCCGGCATCCTGCACGGCGGCCACCACCTGGTCGATCTGATCCTCGAAGATGCCGAGCGTCGACGGGTTCGTGATCATCAGCGCGGCGACGTCCGGCCCCAGCGCTGCGCGCAACGCGTCGAGGTCGATGCCGCCCCGCTCGTTGGAGCGGATCGTGACCGTCTGGTATCCGACCATGGTGGCGGTCGCCGGGTTCGTGCCGTGAGCGCTGTCGGGCACCAGCACCTTCGTGCGCTGCTCGCCCTCTCCCCTGGACCGATGGTAGGCACGCGCCATCAGCATCCCGGTCAGCTCGCCATGCGCGCCCGCCGCCGGCTGCAGGCTGACCGCCGGGAAGCCGGAGATCTCCTTCAGCAGCTCGCCCAGCAGCCATTCCAGCTCGAGGCTGCCCTGAGCCAGAGGCGCGGGGTCGAGCGGGTGCGACTCGGCCAGGCCGGGAAGGCGGGCGGCCCACTCGTTGACCTTGGGGTTGTACTTCATCGTGCACGAGCCAAGCGGGTAGAAGCCCAGGTCGATGGCGTGGTTCAGGTGGCTCAGCCGGTTGAAATGGCGCAGCAGGTCGAGCTCGCTCACCTCGGGCAGGTGCGGCGCCTCGCTGCGCAGCGCGGCGGCCGGCACGGGCGGCTGGCTGGCGGCGGCGGCCCGCGCGCCCTCGGATGCTGCCGGAAAGCGCACGGCTCGTCGACCGGGGACCGACGCCTCGAAGATGAGCGGCTGCACGATCGTCAGCTTCGCCCCGGCCTCGGGCGAGTGGAAGGCCGCTCCTCGCCCGGACATGTCGGAGGCGGGCGGTCGCTCGATGACGCTCATGGCTCGGCCTGCAGCGCCGCGACCAGCGTGGCCACGTCCTCGTCGGTCGTTAGCTCAGTGGCGGCCAGCAGCAGCGTGTCCTGTAGCTCCGGGTAGTCCCGCTCCAGGAGATAGCCCGCCACGATGCCCTGCTCCACGAGCGCCGCGTGGCGGCGCGCGGCATCGGCAACGCGAACGCTCACCTCGGCGAAGTAGGGGGCGTCGAAGCGACGCTCGCCCAGGCCCCCCTGCTCGAGAGCCGCAGCTGCGTGGCGGGCCTGCAGCATCGAGCGCTCCGCCACCTCACGCAGTCCGGCGGGCCCCACCGCGGAGAGGTAGGCGGTCGCCGCCAGCGCGCACAGCGCTTGGTTGGTGCAGATGTTGCTTGCCGCCTTCTCGCGCCGGATGTGCTGCTCGCGGGCCTGGAGCGTGAGGACGTATCCCTTGCGGCCCTGGCCGTCGCGGGTGGCGCCAACCAGGCGTCCCGGCATCTGGCGCACCGACTCCATGCGGGCTGCCATGAGGCCGACGTAGGGCCCGCCGAACTGGAGCGGGATGCCCAGCGGCTGGCCCTCGGCCGCCACGATGTCCGCCCCGTAGTCCCCCGGCGCCTCGAGCATCGCGAGCGAGGTGGGCTCGACCACCGCCACCAGCTGCGCGCCGACCGCGTGGGCGGCGTCCGCCAGCTCGCGCATCGGCTCGATCCCACCGAAGAAGTTCGGCTGCTGCGCCACCAGGCAGGCGATCCCATCGTCCAGCACCCGCTCCACGGCCTCGATTTCCGTCAGCCCGCTGCCGCCCTCTGCCAGGTCGGCCGGGACCTCCACCAGCTCGACCCCGGGGCCGGAGCAATACGTCGCCAGCACGCGCCGGACCTGCGGGTTGACGGCGGTCGAGATCGCGATGCGGTGGCGCCGCGTCAGGCGGCAGGCCATCAGCGCGGCCTCGGCAGTCGCGGTGGCGCCGTCGTAATGGCTGGCACTGGCCACCTCCATGCCGGTCAGCTCGCAGATCAGTGACTGGAACTCGTAGATGCTCTGCAGGGTGCCCTGGCTGACTTCGGGCTGGTACGGCGTGTAGGAGGTCGCGAACTCGCTGCGCCCGATCACCTCCATGACCACCGCCGGCACGAGGTGCCGGTAGGCTCCGGCGCCCAGGAAGCTGACCGACGGGATGCGGTTGCGCTCCGCCAGGCGCGTCAGCTCGGCGCGCACCTCCTGCTCGGTGAGCGGCGCCGGGATCGCGAAGCGCGTGGCGCGCACGCGCGGCGGGATGTCGGCGAACAGCTCCTCGATCGAGCCCGCCCCGATGGCGGCGAGCATCCGCTGATGGTCGGCCTGGGTATGCGGCGAGTAGGCCATCAGCCGGCGGTCAGCTCCGAGTAGGCGGCAGCGTCCAGCAGGGCGTCCAGCTCGCCGGCATCGGCCAGCCTCAGCTTGGCGATCCAGCCAGCGGCGAACGGGTCGCTGTTCAGCAGCTCGGGCTGGTCGCGGAGCGCGGCGTTCACCTCGGTCACCTCGCCGGAGACCGGCGCGAACAGATCGCTCACCGCCTTCACGCTCTCCACCACGCCGAATGACGCGAACTGGCTCAGCTGCGCGCCGACTTCGGGCAGCTCCACGAACACGATGTCGCCGAGCTCGCCGGCCGCGAAGCTGGTGATCCCGATCTCGGCATCCCCGCCGTTGACGCGGACCCACTCGTGCTCGCGAGAGTAGCGGAGGTCGTCGGGATACATCGGCGAGGTCGGCTCCTTGCGGTGCGGGCGCGACGGACGGGATGCGGCCAGGCTACGGGCGCGGGCGCTTGTAGAACGGCAACTTTACCTGCTCGGCGCGGTACGGGCGGTCCCGCACCACGACCTCGACCTCCTCGCCGACGGCTGCGGCCGGGGCGGGCACGTAGGCCATCGCGATCCGCTCGTCCAGCGTCGGCGAGGCGGTGCCGCTGGTGACGACGCCGGCCTCCTCCCCCGCCACCAGCACCGGGTAGCCATGCCGCGCGATCGCGTTGTCGCGCATCACCAGGCCGACCAGCTTGCGGCGGGGCCCGGTTTGCTGCACCGATGCCAGCGCCGCGCGGCCGACGAACTCGCCCTTCTCGAGCTTCACGACCCGGCCGAGATTCGCCTCGTAGGGGTTGACACTGCGATCGAGCTCGTTGCCGTACAGCGGCATGCCCGCCTCCAGGCGCAGCGTGTCGCGGCTGCCGAGCCCGCACGGCCGAATGCCGAGCGATGCCCCGGCGGCCAGCAGCGCGTCCCACAGCGCCGGCGCGCGGCGAGCGTCGCAGAACAGCTCGAAGCCGTCCTCGCCGGTGTAGCCGGTGCGCGCGACCAGGCAGTCGACGCCGGCCACGCTGCCGCGCAACGAGCGGTAGTAGCCGAGTGAATCGAGGTCGAGATCGGTCAGCGGAGCCAGCAGCTCCGCCGCGCGCGGCCCCTGCGGGGCGATCAGGGCGGTGCGCTCCGAGCGGTCGTCGATGCTGGCGTCGAAGTCCCCGTGCGCCCGCAGGCGCTCCAGGTGCTCGACCACGACGTCGTGATTCGAGGCATTGCACACGATCAGGTAGCCGTCATCGGTCCGGTACACGATCAGGTCGTCGATGATTCCGCCGTCCTCCGCGCAGAGCATCGAGTACTGCGCCTGGCCCGGCTCGAGGGCGCCCGGGTCGCTGACGACCGCGTAACGCGCAAAGGCCAGCGCCTCCGCCCCGCCAATCTGAACCTCGCCCATGTGCGACAGGTCGAACAGACCGACCGCCGAGCGCACGGTGCGGTGCTCCTCGATGATCGAGGTGTACTGGACCGGCATCTCGTAGCCGGCGAATGGCACCAGACGAGCGCCGAGGGCCTGGTGGGCGGCGTGCAGCGGCGTGCGCCGCAGCGCTGCCGGGGCCTCGGTCACGTGACGGCTTGCCCGGCCGCGGCGTGAGCCGCGGCGTTGCCCTGGGCGGCGATCGTCTCCGCCGCCTCCTCGACCAGCGCCCGCTCGGTGGCATGCGTCATCAGCTCCAGCGCCTCGTCCAGATCGAGCCAGCGGACCTCGTCGAACTCCCGATCGTGCTGGGAGACGTCGCCGCCGACCGGCCGCATGAGGAAGAAGTGAACGGTCTTGTGAAAGCGGGTGCGGCCACGCGCGAAGACATAGCTCACCGAGCGGATGGGAGCCTCGATGGCCAGCTTCAGGCCAGTCTCCTCGTGGACCTCGCGAAGCGCGGTCTCCTCCAGCGTCTCACCCGCATGCGGGGTCCCCTTGGGCAGCGCCCAGAGCCGCGGCTCGCGCCGGTGCCCGAGGACGATCTGCACCCGGCCGGCGACGGACCGATGGACCACGCCACCGGCCGACGTGGCCCGGGCGTTGCGCAGGGCGGGCACGGCCCGCTACGCGCGGCGGGCGCGCGAGAGCCCGAGCGGAAGGACGGCGCGGCGGTCGCGAACGCGACCGGGGCGAGCGACCGATGGGAAGTGGAAGCGGCTCGTCTGCGTGCGGAGCGAGGCGACGCTGGGCATCGCCAGGCGTGCGCCGCGCGGCCGGTGGTAGACCGTGGCGGCCCGGCTCAGGCCCAGGCGCGGACGCCGGCTCGACGTACGTCCAGGACCGAACTGGATGGTCGGATGGGAGACGTAGCGGGCCGTCAGACTCACTCGCATGGCCGGCATTGTACGCCGCGCCTCGGCGGGCGCAAGCAGAAATGGACCCGTCGGCAGTCAGCCGGTCCGGGCCATGACCTCCCGATACAGCGCCACGATCTCGTCGACCCGACGAGTGGCCTCGAACCGGCTGGCGCCCTCCGCGGCGGCAGCCGCCAACCCCGATCGGCGCGCCGCATCCGCGGCCAGCCCGCCGATCGCATTGGCCATCCGCGCGGCTCGATCGGTCGCGGGCTGGGCGGGGACGATCACCCCGTCCACGCCGTCGCGCACCGAGTCCCTGACGCCGGGCCCCTCGAGCGCGACGACCGGCAGGCCGGCGGCCAGCGCCTCTGCCAGCACCAGCCCCTGCGTCTCGGTGCGCGACGCGAAGGCGAACAGGTCGGCGCCCCGGATCAGGGAGATCCCGTCCGGGCGCGGCAGCCGACCGCTCAGGTGGACCCGGCCCGCCAGATCCGGCCGGGTGGCCCGGTCGCGGAGGGCGCCCTCCGACGGGCCGCCGCCGACCAGCAGCAGCCGAAGTTGTGGGTCGACCCCCGCGGCCAGCGCAAAGGCATCGACCAGCAGCTCGACATTCTTCTCGGGCGCCAGCCGGCCGAGTGAGGCGACCACCACGCTGTCGGGGGGCCAGCCGGCGGCATCCCGCAGGTGGGGCTTGGGCAGCGCCCGAATGGCCGCCACGTCGACGCCCGTCGGGATCGCGCGCACCACGGGCCGCGGCCGCGCGCCAAGCCGGCTGCGGATCTCGTCAGCCAGCTCGGACCCCGGCGCCACGATCGCAGCGCAGCTGGCCCAGAAGTCGCGCAGGAAGGCCTCCACCACCGCCGAGCCGGGTCGGGCGAGCGGGCCGAGGTAGTGCCCGTAATCGCCGAAGCGGGTGTGGTGCGTGAAGACGAGCGGCACTCCGGCGCGCTGCGCGACGCGACGCGCCATGAGGCCGGCGACGAACGGCGAATGGGCGTGGACAACGTCCGGGCGGAAGTCGGCCGCCGCTCGCAGCGCAGCGGACGGTACCGGCCATGGCATGCGGTAACCGCGTGGGGCGGGTGGCGGCGGCTGGTAGGACGGCAGCCACGCGTACTTGGGCTCGGGCCCGGTCGAGCCCACGCCGGCCGGAGCCTTCCCATCATCCGGCCGCGGTGCCACCACCAGCACCCGGTGGCCTGCGGCCCCGAGGGCGCGCGCCAGGGCATCGGTCGAGACGGTGACGCCGGACAGGTAGGGCAGGTACGTCTCGGCGAAGATCGCGACGCGCAGTGGGGATAGCGCCGGGCTCACTCGCCGACACCCTCGCCGAGCCCTTTGCCGAACACCGGAGGCTGCCGCTCGGGGTCGCGGACGCCCGGAAAGAAGAGCAGGGCGCCCATCAGCACCGCGCCCAGCACGCCGGCGCCGATCATCGTCGGCCGGACGCCGATCGCCGCCGCCACGGGGCCGGTCAGGGCGAACGAGACTGGCACCAGGCCAATCGAGACGAGCCAGTCGAGGCTCGACACGCGCCCGAGCAGCTCGCGAGGCACGAGGGTCTGGAGCAGGGTGACCCAGATGATCTGGCCGACCTCGAAAAGGGCCGCGTTGACGAATCCCACCACGAGCGCCTGCCATAGGGAGTTCATGAGGCCAAAGCCGGCGATCACCAGCACACCCACCGCCCAGCTGGCGTACATGGCCGTGATCCGCAGTCGCGGCAGCCCACGCTGGCCGACGACCAGGGCCGCCACCACCGACCCGATCCCGCTCACCGCGAAGATGGCGCCCAGCGCCTCCGGTCCCAGCCGCAGGTCGTTCTTGACCAGGAACGGCAACAGCACGTTCCAGGGACCGACGAAGACGAGCAGGCTGAACATGGCCGATACGAGCGTCGCCCACAGCCATGGCGTGCGGCGCACGAAGGCGAGCCCCTCGCCGACCTCGGCGACCGTCTGCCGCAGCCCGTGGCCGACCACCTCGCGCATGGGGCGCGAGATCATGGCGCCTATGGCGGCGGCCGAGACGAGGAAGCTGGCGGCATCGACCAGGAATGCCGACCCTGCACCCAGCAGCGCGACCGTGAACCCACCGAGCGCCGGTCCAGCGAGACGAAACATCAGCGGCCGCAGCAGCCCCTGCAGCGCGTTCGCCTGCGGCAGCTGCTCCTCCGGCAGCAGGTCCGGCACGATCGCGGTAGAGGCCGGGTTGAAGAATGCGTCTCCCAGGCCAACGAACGCGATCAGAGCGATGACGTGCCAGAGCTCGATCACGCCGGTGACCGACAGGAGGCCCAGGAGCCCGACCGCTGCGGCCCGCATGAGGTCGGCACCGATCATGAGCCAGCGGCGGTCGTAGCGGTCAGTGAAGACACCGCCGAGCAGGAGGAAGAGGATGAGCGGCAGCGTCCAGGCCAGGCCCACGAGCGCGAGCGCCGTCGGGACGTTGCTGATCTCGTATACCTGCCACGCGAGCGCGACGTTGAAGAAGCCGTCACCCAGCAGGGACACGACCGAGCCAAAGGTCAGCAGCGCATAGTCGCGCTGGGCGAGTGGCTGGAGCATGCGGATCGCCCGGAGTCGGGCGCCCAGCGACGTGAGCGGCAGCATCGGTCAGTCCGGCGGCAGGAAATTGGTGGGCGATACTGGATTCGAACCAGTGACCTCACGGATGTGAACCGTGCGCTCTAACCAGCTGAGCCAATCGCCCACCGCGGGAGGGGCAGTATAGCCGCGCCCGGCGGAGCCCTTCAATTGCCCGGCCCCCTAGCGCTGAAAGGCGAGGCGGAGGGCGCTGAGCAGCAGGATGGCGATCATCGGCGACCAGTCAAAGCCGCCGGTCGCCGGGATGATGCGCCGGATGGGCGCCAGGATCGGCTCGGTCACTTGGTAGAGGAAGGCGGTGAGGCCGCCTCCCCCGGTCGGCTGCGCCCAGCTCACCAGGACGCGCCCCAGGATGAGCAACGTCAAGACGAGCGTGAGCAGCTCGACGAAGTTCGAGATCACCTCGGGCATCGCCGGCGAGGATAGCAGCCCCGGTCGTCAGCCCGGTCGCGGGCCGAAGATCGCGGTTCCGATCCGAACCAGTGTCGCCCCCTCGGCCACGGCCGCATCGGCATCGGAGGTCATGCCCATCGACAGCTCTGGCAGCGCTTGGCCCGATGTCTCCGCAAGCTCGTCGCGAAGCTCGCGCAGCGACGCGAAGGTCGCTCGTGCCTCGGGCTCCCCCACGCCCTCGGCCGCGATGGTCATGAGCCCCACCACCCGGGCGTGCCGCCCCTCCGCCAGGGCGCCGGCCAGCTCGCCGCGGCTGCGAGCCTGCGCGCGAAACCACTCGTCGCCGAAGCCGGCCTTGGTCGCCTCGCCGCTCAGGTTGACCTGGAGCAGGAGCCTGGGGTGGCGGACATCGTCGTGGGCGAGCCGCTCGACCCGGCGCAGCAGGTCCAGCGAGTCGATGGAATGGAGCGTCGCGAACGCCCCGAGCGCCGGCCGCACTTTGTTCGACTGGAGCCGCCCCACGAGGTGCCAGTCGACCTCCGGCACGGCGGCGACCTTGGGCAGGGCCTCCTGCACGCGGTTCTCGCCGAGGCATTGGAGGCCTGCCTCGACCGCGGCTCGGACCACGGCTAGCCCGAAGCCCTTGGTCACGGCCACCACCCGGAAGCCTGCCGGATCGCGGCCCGCGCCCTCCGCCGCCTGGCGCAGTCGCGCCAGCAGGCGGTCGTATCGCTCGCGGATCAGCTCCGCGGAGAGTGGCGGCTCGACGATCGGTTGCACGGCTTGAGAGTAGGTGCACTTATGGATGTCACGTAGCACGTCTGGTGCTGCAAGCGACTGGAATGCTGGGCACCTGCGGCGGGGCAGTACGCTGCGTGCCTATCGATGACGGCAATTGGCACGAACCCCGTCCGATGTAGCACGCCAGGTTCTGTCGCCCGTCCGTGGCGACAACCGAACGCCCCGGCCGACGGCCGGGGCGCATCGGTCCTGCAAAGGCCTAGTCGCTCTTGCGGCGCAGGAAGGACGGGATGTCCAGGTCCGTCTCGGAGTAGGACGGCCGGTCAGCCGCGGTCCGCACCGGGAGCGGCTCGCGCTCGCTGACCCGCGTCTCCTCCTGCTCGGCGGCGAACGGCGAGGCGGCGGGCATCTGGTCCTCCAGCGCCTGCTGCTGCTTCCGCTCGCGTTCGATCTCGGCCAGGATCTCCCGGCTCCGCTCGTCGAGCGACGACTCGATGCCGACCGCGACCTCGGCCGCTGCGGCCGGGCCACGGCTCTGCGGCCGCGCCTTCTTGGTGGCGTCGAAGCCGGTGGCGATGACGGTGACCTTGACCTCGTCGCGCATCCGATCGTCGATGACCGTGCCGAAGATGATGTTAGCCTCCGGATCGGCGGCCTCCTTGATCACCTCGGCGGCCTCGTTGACCTCGAACAGGCCGAGGTCGCTGCCGCCGGTGACGTTGAACAGGATCCCGCGCGCCCCGGTGATGTTCACCTCCAGCAGCGGGCTCATGACGGCCGCACGCGCCGCCTCCACCGCCCGGCTCTCGCCGGTCCCGATCCCGATCCCCATCATGCTCGAGCCGGCGTCGCGCATGATCGTCTTCACGTCCGCGAAGTCGAGGTTGATGAGGCCCGGCACGGTGATCAGGTCGCTGATGCCCTGCACGCCCTGGCGCAGCACGTCGTCGACCACCCGGAAGGCGTCGAGGATGGAGGTCTTCTTGTCGACCACCTCGCGCAGCCGGTCGTTCGGGATGGTGATCAGAGTGTCGCACTTGTCCTTGAGCGCCTCGGAGTACTGCTCCGCCACCAGCTTGCGGCGGACGCCCTCGAAGCTGAACGGCTTGGTGATGACGCCCACCGTCAGGGCGCCCAGGTCCTTGGCGATCTCGGCGATGATGGGCGCCGCGCCCGACCCGGTCCCGCCACCCATGCCGGCGGTGATGAAGATCATGTCGGCGTCCTTGAGCGCCTCGTAGATCTTCTCGCTGTCCTCCTCGGCCGCGCGCTGCCCGACGCCGGGGTCTGCGCCGGCGCCCAGCCCTCGCGTCAGCTTGTCGCCGATGCGGATCTTGTGCGGCGCGTCGCTCTGCAGCAGGGCCTGCGCGTCCGTGTTCACCGCGATGAACTCCACGCCCATCATCTCGGCGCGGATCATGCGGTTCACGGCATTGCTGCCACCACCTCCGACGCCGATGACCTTGATGAGCGCGAAGTGTTCTGCGTCAGAGCGAAGCGGCATGAGGGGTCTCCTGCGCGTATGGAGGGCGTAGCCAAAACCCGTCTCGCCGCGGGTTTGTCCGATTCTAGCCACCCCACCTCGGCCGCGTGGCCGGATTTATCCACATCCTCCTGTCGAGTTGTCCACATTGCACAAAACGGCGGTGGATGGACCGATGCGCGCTCCACACCGGGCGCGTCGCATGATCCTGTCAGGCGTGCATTGCGTGCGCGTTATCGGCCTGAGAATCCGGAGGCCATGCCGCGGCGACGGACGAGCAGGGGTCAGCCGGGGAAGAGTCCCCGGATCCAGTCCACCACGCGCCCGACCCCGGCGCCGACCGGCGAGCCAACGGTATAGCCGACCGGCTCCATGCCGGCGTGATTGGCTCCCCATAGCAGCAGCCCGATCGGCGTGCTGAAGGCCGGATTCGACAGCTGGTCCATCAGCCCGCCAACGCCCTGTGGCGAGCCGACCCGTACCGGCATCTGGAACACCTCGCGCGCCAGCTCGGCAGCGCCGCCAATCCGCGCCCCGCCGCCGGTGAGCACCACGCCCGCCGGCAGCATGCCGCCATGGCCGGAGCGCTTCACCTCCTCGGCGATGAGCGAGTAGATCTCGCTCATCCGGGCCTCGATGATCTCGCACAGCTTCTTGCGTTGGATCGTCTGCCCGCCGCCGTCCCCCAGCACCGCCACGTTGAGCAGCTCCTCCGGCTGCACCTCGGACAGGTTGGCGGTGCCGTGCTTGATCTTGATCTCCTCGGCCAGGTTCAGGCTGGTGCGCAGGCCGATCGCCACGTCGTTGGTCACGTTGATAGCGCCTACCGGGAGGACCGCCGAGTGGTAGGCCGCGCCATCGGTGAAGATGGCGATGTCGGTCGTGCCCCCGCCGATATCGGCCACCAGCACGCCGAGCTCCTTCTCGGTATCGGTCAGGGTCGCCTCGCCGGCGGCCAGCGAGCCGACCACCAGCTCGTCGATCTGGACGTTGGCGTTGGCGATGCATTTGGACAGGTTCTGGATCGAGGTCGCCGCGCCGAAGACGAGGTGGGTCTCGACCTCGAGCCGCACCGCGCTCATACCGAGCGGGTCCTTGATGCCCTCCTGGCCGTCGACGATGTAGCCGCGCGGGATGACGTGCAGCATCTCCCGGTTGGACGGGATCTGGATCGCCTTGGCCGCCTCGGTGGCGCGCGCCACGTCCTCGCGGCCCACCTCGCGCTTGTGCCCCGACACGGCGACCACGCCGCGGCTGTTCTGGCTGGTGATGTGGCTGCCGCCGACCGCCACGAACGCGGAGCTGATCTTGTAGCCGGAGAGCCGCTCGGCCTTCTCCAGGCTGGCGGCGACCGAGTTCACGGTCTGGTCGATGTTGGCGACCATCCCCTTCTTCATCCCGACCGACGGAGCGATCCCATAGCCGATGATGCTCACGTCACCGACCCGGTCCACCTCGCCGATGAGGGTCGTCACCTTGGTCGTGCCGGCGTCGATGCCGACCAGCACCGTCTCCCTGTCCAAGCTACCTCCGCTGGTCCCGCCGCGCGTCCTGCGGCGTCAGGCTCGGGCCCGAGCCTACAGGAAGTGGCGACGAATGAGGGCGACGTTTTGGAAGATGCGCAGCCCGAAGGCGAAGAGCGCGACCAGGTACAGGTCGATCCCCAGCCGATCGCCGACGAAGGTCAGCGCCACCGCCACCAGCGCGTTCGTGACGAAGCCGGAGAGGAAGATGCGGTTGTCGTAATGCGCGTCCAGCTCGGCCCGAATGGCCCCCAGCACGGAGTCCAGCCCGGCCAGGATGCCGACCGCGCTGTAGCGCGCCAGGTCCGGGCTGACGTTCACGTTCAGCACCAGCCCCAGCGCAATCCCGAGCGCAAGGCCGACCAGGGGGAGCCACATCGGGGAAGGTTCCACTGCCCGCCGCGCGCCACACGCGAGTTGGCGCCGCGACCACTACGGAGCCCAATATACCTTCCCCGGGTTGCGGGCATCCACCCACCGGACCGATGTCTCCGGGCGCGTGGCGAACAGGGTGCGGATGGCCGCCAGCTGCTGCTCGAGGCGGGCCGCGGCGTCCACCTCCTCCCCCGCAGGGTCGAGCCCGTAGAAGCCGAGCGCCGCCTGCCAGGCGGGCTGTGCCGAGACCAGGATGAAGCCGAACTCGGCGTCCACGCGCACGCTCAGCTGGCTCGAAGTCGAGCCGAGCAGCGCCGGATCGACGTCGACCAGGCGCCGCGCCATGTCCAGCTCATCGGGGGGCAGCGCGTCGCCAACGGTCAGCAGCCGGCTGTGGCGTCGCCGGTCGTCAACCGCCGGCAGGGCGGCCAGCTCGGCGGGCAGCTCGGCCTCCCGCGGCAGCTCCCCAATGAGCGTGCCGTCGGCGGCGCCCACCAGCCGCACCGCGCTGGTGAGCCAGGTGAAGGCCGGCGACTTCTCGGCGATCGTGACTCGCAACTCGCCCGGGAGCAGCACGCTGACCTCCGCCGCGGCCACCGTCGGCAGGCCGCGCAGCCGCTCGGCGATGGCGCGGCTGTCGAGCGCCAGCATCGACCTGCCGCGATACGCATCCAGGATCTCGTCCAGGGTAGCCGCCGGGGTATAGCGCTCGCCGGCGTGGGCCACCTGCTCGACCCGCAGCCACGGCCCGGCCGCCAGCGCCGTACCGGCCCCGGCGAGCGTCACCAGG
>JBKOZM010000101.1:0-2847 GCA_046725855.1 Chloroflexota bacterium
ACCACGTTGGCTGCCAGGTCCGAGCTGACGGTGACGAACGGCCGTGTGGCAGCGATCACCGCGACCAGGGCGATCAGCAGCTGGAGCAGGAGGAGCCAGCTGAAGCGCAGCCGCTGCCATGGGGCATTCGCCTCCACGTCGCGCACCAGCTGCTGCCACAGGAAGGTGCTGCCGACCGGCACGTCGCGGCGACGCAGCCGGAGCATGTAGTAGGCGACGATGATCGGCAGGCTGACCAGGCCGATGAGCGCCAGCGGAAGGATCATGAGACCGATGTCTGCCAGGAGTTGTGGCGGTCAGGGCCAGCCCAGCTCGTGGCTACCGCAACACTCGCCGGGCTGGCCCTGTCCACCTCCACCACGGGACGGCAGCGCTCACCTGGGCGTTCCGAGGGCGCTCGTCGGAGAGCTCGCATCTGCATGCTGGTGGCTTTCACTCGAGCACGCGGCGGCGGCGGAGCACGTCGAAGAGCAGGTCCGCCAGGTCGAGGTCGCTCGGCACGACCACGTACGAGCCGCCGCGCCGCGCCACGAAGCCGCCGATCTCGGCCTGCCACTCGGCCAGGCGCGTGCGGTAGCGATCGACGAGGTCGTCGTCGCCGGTGACCTCGATCCCGACATCGGTCTCGCGGTCGACCAGGCGGGCGTCGGGCGGAACCTCCGGGTCGAGCTCCTCGGGGCTGAGGACGTGCAGCACCGAGAGCTGGCAGCGCGTCCCGGCCAGGTCGCGCAGCGCGTCCAGGTAGCCGGGATCCATGAGGTCGCTGACCAGGATCAGCGGACCGCGTCCCCGGAGCCGGCCGGCGTACTCACGGGCGGCCGCGGACAGCCCGGTCAGCCGTTCGCGACGCGGCTCGGAAAGGAAGCGGAAGACCTCGAAGACGCGCGCCTTGCCGCGCAGCGGCCGCAGCGTGGATGCGCGCCCATCGCCCAGGAACGCGACGCTCACCCGGTCGAGGTGCGCCAGGCCCAGATACGCCAGCGCCCCGGCCGCGCGGCGTGCGAAGGCCAGCTTGTTCGGCTCGCCGAAGTCCATGGAGCGGCTGGCGTCGACCAGGACGTGGACGGTCACGTCCTCCTCTTCGACGAAGAGCTTGATGAACATCCGCTCAAGGCGGGCGTACACGTTCCAGTCGAGCTGGCGCAGGTCGTCGCCGGCGGCGTAGTTGCGGTAATCGGCGAACTCGACGCTCTGGCCGCGACGGACGGAGCGCCGCTCACCCTTCATCCGGCCGGCGGTTAGCCGGCGCGAGGCGAGCTCCAGCTGCTCCAGCCGTCGCAGGAACGTCTCGTCGAAGAGGACGTCGGCGCTCCCGCCGCTTGCCTCGGTGGGGCGGGCGACCGGCGCGGTCATCGGTCCCCGAGCCTATTCGGCCGGTTCGGTGGGCGTCTCGGCGATGATGGCCCGGACCACGCTGTCGGTGCTGATCCCTTCGGCCTCACCCTCGAAGTTGAGGATGATCCGATGCCGGAGCGCGGGCGGCGCGACCGCCTGCACGTCGCTGAAGGCCACGTTGAAGCGACCGTCGAGGAGGGCTTGGATCTTGGCGCCAAGCACCATCGCCTGCGCGCCGCGCGGCGATGCCCCGTAGCGCACGTACTTGGCCACCAGCTCGGGCGGCGCCTCGGAGTCCGGGTGGGTGGCGCGCAGGATGCGGACCGCGTATGCCATGACATGGCTGGCGATCGGCACGTCGCGGGCGAGCGCCTGCATGGCCAGGATGTCCGCTCCGCTGGCGGCGGGCTTGACGCTGATGCGATCGGCCCCGGTGGTGCGCTCCATGATCTGGATCAGCTCGTCCTCGCTCGGGAAGGGCACGTCGACCTTGAAGAAGAAGCGGTCGAGCTGGGCCTCCGGCAGCGGATAGGTGCCCTCCATCTCGAGGGGGTTCTGGGTGGCGAGCACGAAGAACGGCTCGGAGAGCGTGTACTGCTGTTTCGCGACGGTGACCCGATGCTCCTGCATCGCCTCCAGCAGCGCGCTCTGCGTCTTTGGCGTTGCGCGGTTGATCTCGTCAGCCAGCACCAGGTTGCTGAAGATCGGTCCCTGCTGGAAGCGGAAGCGCCGCTCGCCGCCCTCCTCCACGATGATGTTGGTGCCCACGATGTCGGCGGGCATCAGGTCGGGCGTGAACTGGATGCGGCTGAAGCCGAGCTCCAGCGCCTCCGCCATGGTGCGCACCAGCATCGTCTTGCCCAGGCCGGGCACGCCCTCCAGCAGGGCATGGCTGCCGGCGAGGAGGCTGATCAGCGTCTGACGCACCAGCTGGTGCTGCCCGACGATGTAGCGCCCAACCTCTGTCTCGATTCCCTGCGCCAGCTCGGCGAAGCGCTCCGCGGTGATGCCCTCCGTTGGGGTGGTGGCGGCGGCGGTCTGCTCGGTCATGGGTCCCTCGCTCATTCGGTCGGCTCCAGGCGGGAGAAGTAGTCGCGCACCATGTCCTTCAGCGTGATCGGGACCTGCTGCCGGTCGAGCTGGTAGTTCGCGAAGTTGTTGAACAGGTCGAGCACGGACCGATAGGGGACGACCGAGTCGTTCTCGAATCCGACCCCACTGCCGCTGCCGGTCTGGTCATTCCCGCCTTCACCGCCCTGGCCGGCGATGAAGCTCGGGTCGCCCGGTTGCCCGATCCGATCCCATGGGGCATAGATGCCATCCAGCCCCGTCACTTCGTAGTCCTTGTTCCCCTGGGTCGGCCCGCTGAAGCCTCCGGTGCGGATGCCGCCGCCTGGGATGCGACGCACGAAGGCGCCACCACCGCCGCCTGGCTGCGTTCCTGGCCCGGGTTGCGTGCCAGGCTGGGTCCCGGGTTGGGTGCCCGGCTGCGTCCCGGGCTGGGTTCCTGGC
>JBKOZM010000102.1:0-17476 GCA_046725855.1 Chloroflexota bacterium
CCCCTGCGGACTGACGTGCGTGGGGGATGGCTAGTCCCGACCAATGCGGCCCAGGTGCGTGTCACGGAAGTCGGTGGGCAGCTTGAGGCCGTAGCCCAGCGTCCGGTCCATGCCGACGTGGGCGATGAGGATCGCTCCCAACAAGGCAAGCCATGCCAGCGGCGCGAACCAGCCGAGCGCGAGGATGGCGAGCGCCACCACCAGGTTGTGGACGGCGTTGTACACCACGGCGCCCACACGGGGCCCACCGAGGTAGCCAACCATCGACAGGTCTGGCGCCAGCAGCAGCGGCAGCAGCCAGAGGGGGTGGCCGCCCATCGCCAGATAGCCGACCACCCCGGCGGCCGAGACCGCCAGCCATTCGGCGCGCAGGATCGCGTTCACGAACGGCATGTCACGGGCATCGTAGCCGCCGGCGGGTCACTCCCAGCTGAAGAGACGGATCGCCAGCAGGAAGGTGATCGCCGCCCAGACGCCCATGCCCAGCAGCTGCGGGCCGAGTGACCCCAGCCCGGCGCCCTCGTTGACGATCGAGCGCAGCGCCTCGATCACGTACGTGAGCGGCATGAACTGGGTGATCGTGGCCAGGAAGTCCGGCATGGCGTCCCGCGGGAAGAACACGCCGGACAGGAACATCATCGGCAGGCTGATCAGGTTGGCGACCGGCGCAGCCTGATCCTCGTTCTTGGCCCAACCGGCGACCGCGAAGCCGATCGCCAGGAAGATCATCGAGGCCAGCAGCACGATGACCGCCAGGCTCGCGTAGTCGCCGAACATCTGGAGGCCGAACCAGATGCCGATGCCGAACAGGATGGCGACCTGCACGAAGCCGATGATCAGGCGCGAGGCGACCTGCGCCGCCAGGAAGTAGGCCGGTGAGGTGGGCGTGGCGAATAGGCGCCGCAGCGCACCGGTGCGCTTGAGGTGGACGAAGCCGAAGGCGACGCCGAAGAGGCCGAGCTGCATGACGGTCATGCCGACGATGCCCGGCACCAGGAAGTCGATGTAGCCCAGGTCGCGAGAGGCCACCGACTCGAAGCGCACCGGTGGTTCGGTCGAGGCGCCGCCTGCGCCGGCTCCGGGCGCGAACAGCGCCTGGGCGACCGCCTGCTGCAGCAGCCCCTGGCGCACCTGCGCCTGCTGTGGATCGGCGGTCGAGGCGTATGCCACCAACCCGCTCGGTCGCCCTGGCTGCGGATCGAATCCGGACGGAATGACGAGCGCGAAGTCCACGTCACCGGCCTTGAGCGATGCCAGCTCGACGTCGCGAGCACCGTTCGACAACTCGAGATAGCCGACCCCGGCCAGTCGATCGGCGAGCGCCCGGCTCGGCTCGTTCTGCGCCTGATCCACCAGGCCGACCTGGATCGTGGTCGGCCCCTCGAAGTTCAGGACGCCGAAGATCAGCATGATGACGAGCGGCAGGAAGAGGCTGAAGAACACGGCCGCCCGGTTGCGGATGAACATCAGGACGCTGGCAACGAAGAGGGCCCACATCATGCCGAGGCGAAGGCCGAACGTGCGCATCGGTCAGTCTTCCTCGCGCAGCTCGTGCCCGGTCAGGTCCAGGAAGACGTCCTCCAGGCTGGCGAGACGCTCGACCCGGGCCTTGGTGAACCCT
Source organism: Chloroflexota bacterium (assembly GCA_046725855.1). Lineage (GTDB taxonomy): Bacteria > Chloroflexota > Limnocylindria > QHBO01 > QHBO01 > DASQFY01. Next base: position 1,622 of record JBKOZM010000102.1, read on the forward strand.
CGGCCGATGAGCGCGTCGATCAGCTTCTCCGGCGGGTCCAGCGCCACGATCCGGCCGTGGTCCATGATCGCAACGCGGTCACAGAGCTCCTCGGCCTCCTCCATGTAGTGCGTCGTCAGCACCACCGTGTGGCCACTGGCGCTGATCTGGCGGACGAGGCCCCAGAGGTGGCGTCGGGCCTGTGGGTCGAGCCCCGTGGTCGGCTCGTCGAGGAACAGGACACGCGGCTCGTTCACCAGCGCGCTGGCGATGCTGAATCGCTGCTTCTGCCCGCCGGAGAGGGTCTGGACCTGTGACCGCGCCTTGTCGCTCAGCTCGACCTGGGCGAGCAGCGCCATGGCGTCGACCTCGCGGTCGTAGAGGTGGCCGAACAGGTTGAGCAGCTCGACGAGGTTGAGCTCGTCGAAGAAGCTGGATGCCTGCAGCTGAATGCCGATGCGGGCCTTGACGCCACGCGGATCGCCGCTGACGTCCACGCCGTCCACCACAGCGCTGCCGGAGTCGATGGGGCGCATGCCCTCGATCATCTCGAGGGTCGTGGTCTTGCCCGCCCCGTTCGGTCCCAGGATGCCGAAGACCTCGCCCTCGGTGACCTCGAAGCTGACCCCGTCGACCGCCTGGAGGCTGCCGTACCGCTTGCGCAGGTCCTTGGCAACGATGATCGGGGTGCCGCGCAGGCCGGTCCGATGCGCCGCGACGTCGGCGGCGGTCTCGTGGGTCATGGGCGGCTGATGCTAGCCGATCACGCGCGGCCGATCGCCGCCTCCAGCTTCTCCACCTTTTCGAGCAGGGCGTTGATCGCGTTGTCCTGCAGTCCGAGATGCTCCTGGATCTGCCCGGCCTCGTGAAGGGTCGCGTCGGCATCCTGATAGGTCATGGCGGCGCGCTGGTCGGCCGCGCGACCGAGGACGTTCTGGCCGACCATGATCACGGACAGCATCACGAGCTGGATGAAGGTCTGGCTGATCCACTGCACGAGCGTGAGCAGCCCTCCCGCAATCGCCTGCGGCAGCACGACGAGGGCGAGGATCGCGAACGCGTAGGCGCACCACATCGTGCCGACGGCATTGGTCAGCGCCAGCGCGATGCGTCCGTTGAGGCCGACGTGCTGCGCCGCGACGGTGGGCGGTCCCACCTGCTTTCGCTGCGCGATGCGCGGATGCGCCCGGTGCTCGAACCTGATGGCCATGCTCACCTCCAACTGACCAGACTGACGGATACCGATGAGGTTGTGCTGAGGCGTCGCCCTTAGGCGTTGTGCCAGACGCGCCAGAGGGACGCCGGGTCGCTCAACGGGTCCCCATGGACCAGGAAGAACGCGGCCGGGCCGCTCTCGCGGAGCGTGCCGGCGTCCGGCTCGCCCAACAGCTCGCCACCGCGCCACGTCGCAGCGGCCAGCGCGTCGACCGGCTCCAGGCCCGCCGCCACCAGCGATTCCACTTCCCAGGCCAGCTGGTTGGCGCGCCCGGAGCCGCCGCCGAAATCGGTGCCGGCCGCGATGGCCACCCCGGCGTCGCGTGCGATCCTGACGCTCGTCTCGGCCTCCTCCAGCTGCGCGGCGATGGCACCCGGTCGGCCGGGCCCGGAGAAGCGGTTGATGCGGGTCGTCGTGCCGAACGAGAGCCAGCTGCGCAGGACGGTCAGCGTCGTGACAAGTACGATGCCGCGCTCCGCCATGCTGCGCGCGACGGCGGCGTCGAGCGCGAAGCCGTGCTCGATCGAATCCACCCCTGCCTCGACCGCAACGCGGGCGCCGTCGAGGTGGCCGGCATGGGCGGCGACGCGCGCCTCGCGTTGATGGACGGCCTCCACGACTCGTCGCGTCTCAGCCACGCTCCAGGGGGCCACACCCGCATCGGGTCCCTCCAGGTACAGCTTGACCAGGTCGGCCCCGTCGTCCAGCTGGCGCAGCGCCAGCGCGAGCAGCTCGTCCGCGTTGTCTGCCTCCACTGCCAGGCCGGCCGGCAGCGATCCGGCCCGCGTTACCCAGCTGCCCGCGGCGCGGATGGTCGGGTAGCCTGCCTGTCCGCGCCAGCGGTCGCGGATGGCGATCGCCAGGGCGCGCTCTTGCCCATCCACCGGATCGACCCGTACGGGTGAGCCGACGTCACGGAACCATCGCACGCCGGCCTGCCACGCCAACCGCGCGTTGTCCTCTGCGTACTGAAGAAGCCGCTCGGCCGGGTCGGCGAAGCGCTCGATCCAGTGGGCGCCCCCCGGTCCGGTGACGTGGCTGTGCGCATCCACCATGCCCGGCACGATCGTCGCACCGGCCGCATCGATCACCGTCGCATCGCCTGGATCCTCCTCACCGTCGAACGGGCGGATCCAGCTGATGACGCCGGAGTCAACCAGCACGCTGACGCCGCGCTGCAGAGTTGCCGACCGTCCGTCCGCCAGGGCGGCGTCGCGGTACAGGGTGCGGGGCGCTGGTGGCGCCGGGCCAGGCGTCGGCGAGCTGCTCGCCGGCGAGGGCGCGCCAGTGGACGATGATGCGGGGCTGCGGGTGGTCTCGGCACAGGCCGCCAGGAACGCGGCGGGGGCCACGGCACTGATCTTGAGGAGGCGTCGTCGCGAGATTGCGCTGCTCATCGGCCGACCGGTGGCTCGGTGCTCGGCCGATCGGATCGCACGAGCGAACGGTAGAGGGCCACCGTCTGGTCGGCGATCGACGGCCAGCCGAACTGCTCCACCGCACGCTGGCGCCCCGCCCGACCCATGCGCGCGCGCAGGTCGGGATCGGCCATCAGGGCGTTGACGGCGGATGCCAGCTCGTGGGCGAAGCGGTCGGGGTCCGTGGGCGTCATCGGGTCGTCCGGGCGCAGGTCCAGCGGCACCAGGACTCCGGTCTCTCCATCGGCGACCACCTCGGGGATGCCCCCCACCGCGGTGGCGACCACCGGCCGTTCGCAGGCCATGGCCTCGAGGTTGATGATCCCGAACGGCTCGTAGACCGATGGGCAGACGAACAGCGCCGCGTGGCTGTACAGCTGGCGCACGGCCTCGCGGCTCACCATCTCCGGGATCCAGACCACGTTCGGGTGCGATGCGCGTGCCTCGCTGACCGCCTCCTCCATCTCGCGCCCGATCTCGGGCGTGTCCGGTTGGCCGGCGCACAGCACCACCCCGATCCCCGCATCGAGGTGGCGAATGGCGCGCACCAGGTGGATGATCCCCTTCTGGCGGGTGATGCGGCCGACGAACAGGATGTAGGGCCTCGATCGGTCGATCCGGTGGCGCTCGAGCGCATCGGTCGCCGGGTCGGGACTGAAAAACTCGGCGTCGATGCCGTTGTGGATGACGTGCACCCGCTCGGGCGCGACCTCGAAGAGCCGGAGCACGTCGTCGCGGGTGCCACGGCTGACCGCGATCACCGCGTCCGCCCCCTCGAGCGCAAGGCGCTCGACCCAGGTTGAGACGTCGTACCCGCCGCCGAGCTGCTCCCGCTTCCACGGACGCAGCGGCTCCAGTGAGTGGACGGTGATCACCAGCGGGATGTCATACGCCTGCCGCACCAGCATGCCGGCCAGGTGGGTGTACCAGGTGTGGCAGTGGACCACGTCCGCATCCACCGGATCGATCGCCATCGCAAGGTCGCGCGACAGCGCGGCCCAAGCGCCGCGCATGCGCGGGTCGGCGCTCGAGAGGTCGTGCGCCGGCGGGTAGCCACGCACCGCCAGAGTCGCATCGTCCCCGCCCTCGCCGAAGGTCCGGACCTCGAGGCCGATCCGCTTGCCCAGCTCCCGCGACAGCTCCCCCACGTGAATGCCGGCCCCGCCATACACGTTCGGCGGGAACTCATTCGTCAGCAGCAACGCCTTGAGGGGGTCGGACATCAGGTCCGACAGCGTACTGCCCGGCGCGCCGCCCGGGCCGGTCGAGTGAGCTAGTCGACGACCTCGGCAGCTCGCCGCCGGCGCGGGGCCGCCACACCGGGCGCCGGCGCCGGATTCCATGCACTCGCCGGTGCCGGGCGACCGAACAGGAAGCCCTGCCCGAAGGGAACTCCCAGGCGCCGCAGCGTGTCGCGCTCGGCAGCCTTCTCGACGCCCTCGGCGATGAGCAGGCAGCCGGTGTCCCGCGCGAAGTAGACCATCCCGGCGATCATCGCCTGGCGCGCCGGGTCGCCATCGACGCCTCGCACGAGCTGGAGGTCCAGCTTCACGTACCTCGGCCGCAGCTCGATGATGTGGCGCAGGCTGGCGAATCCGGCCCCGGCGTCGTCGACCGCCACGTCGAAAGCACCGGCGATGCGGTCGAGCGCGTCCCGCGCCGCCGCGTAGTCCTCGATCGCCAAGCGCTCGGTGATCTCCAGCACCACCGGCCGCCGCTTGGCCAGCGAGGCGAGGCGCAGGAGCCGTTGATCGGCAAGCCGCGTGGGCGAAACGTTCACGCTGACCCAGGCCCGGCCCGGGAGCTCAGCCGCTGCCAGAAGCGCGGCGCGCGCGGTGGCGGCCTCGAGCTCTGCTCCCATGCCGACCGCTTCGGCCAGGCTGAAGCGGCGCTCTGGCGGCGTGCCGTCGTCGAATCGGGTCAATGCCTCGAAGCCGACCACTGTGCCATCGCCAAGACGGACAACCGGCTGGAAGACCGCCTGGAACGCGCCATTGGCGATGATCGAGGCGAGCTTGGACCGGGTCGTGTCCTGGGCGCGCCGCGGGCCGAGCTCGGGGACCAGAAGGGCGGCCGTGACGGCCCCGATCTCGGTGGCACCGGGTAGCCAGCGCGCCGCGTCAGCAGCACTGATCTGGTGCGTCGAGCCGATCGCCAGCACGCCGTGGGTCATCTCCTCAGTGCCGAACGGGACGTACGCGGCGACCTTGAGGCCAAGCCGGTGCCATGCGCGGTCATAGGTGGAGTCACCGGGCTGCGGTCGCCATTCATCGATCCACGGTCCGGTCGAGCTCTCGCGCAGGTAGGCGGCGCGATCGGCCGGCAGCGCCTCCCCGACGCGTACCGGGGCTTCTGCCGGCGTAATGACGGCCAGCGGAATGACCGAGCCTTCGTGCGCGAACTCGAGCACCGCGGCCACGTCGACGTGCGGCAGTCGGACGAGCTCGCGGCAGATGGCGGTCGCCGTCTCCTGCGCCGAGCGCCCGGTGGGCAGGCGGCGAAGCGCTTCGCTGATTCGTTGGCGCTCGGCCAGCTCGAGCTCGAGATCGGCCTGGACACCCACCTCTCGCGTGACGTCGAACATCACCCCGTGCACGGCCAGGCTGCCGTTCTCCTCGCGCAGTACGCTCGCCTGGTCACGGATCCAGACCGTCCGCCCATCCCGGGCGATGAGCCGATACAGGTACGTGAACGAGCCGCGTGCGGCTTCGCCCGCCGCAAGCTGGGCCACTGCCCGCTCCCGATCTTCGCCGTGCAGGATGCGTCGCCACAGGTCGGGGTCGGCCAGCCACTCCTCCGGCGTGTAGCCCAGGATCGACTCGACCTGCGGGCTGACGTAGCGCCCCTTGCCACCGAGCTCGTCAACGTAGGCGATGCCAGGCAGGTGCTCGATCAGCGAGCGATAGCGCGCCTCCGTCTCACGGAGCGCGGACTCGGCCGCTCGCTCCGTGGTGAGGTCGCGGATGAAGCCAACGAAGACCACCCCGTCGCCCTGACCGAGCGCCGTGATCGAGAGCTGGACCGGGAGCGCGCTGCCGTCGCGCCGGAGCGCGCTGACGTGGAGTGTCCGGTCCAGGACGCGGCCGTGACCGGTCAGCCGGAATCGCGCCAGCCCCTCGCGGTGACGACGGCGGTACTTCGGCGGCACCAGGACCTCGGCGAGCTGCCGGCCCAGGACCTCGGCGGCGGACCACCCGAAGGTGGCTTCGGCGCGCGCGTTCCAGCCGGTGATCCGACCATCGGGAGACATCATCACGATCGCCTCGAGCGAATGCAGCGACACGCGCTCCAGGGTTTCGGTAATGAGCGATGGCGCGTCCCCGGGCGTCGTCCTGGCCGCTGCGGCGTGAGGCATTGCCCTACCGTACCGGCGCGCCCTCGCACCGGGCCATGTGACCGTGGTACGCCCACCGTCACCGTCAGTACCATCGCCCCGGCTGCGCATCGGCGGCAGTGCCGGCGCCGACGGTACACTCCACCGCGCATGCCCCTGGTTGCCGCCCACGCCCTCAGCAAGCGCTACGGGTCGAGCGTCGTCGCGCTCGACGCCCTGACGCTCGAGGTGGAGCCGGGAATCATCGGCCTGGTCGGCGCGAACGGCGCGGGCAAGAGCACCTTCCTGAAGATCCTCCTCGGCCTCGTCGAGGCGACGAGCGGGACGGTCGAGGTCCTGGGGATGGACGTCGCGTCGCAGGGCACGGAGATCCGCCAGTTCGTCGGCTACCTGCCGGAGCACGACTGCCTCCCGTCTGACCTGTCAGCCACCGACTTCGTGAGCCACATGGCCTGTATGGCGGGCCTTCCGGCCGCCGCCGCACGGGAGCGAACCGCCGAGGTCCTGCGCCACGTGGGCCTGTACGAGGAGCGCTATCGGCCGATCGGCGGCTATTCGACGGGCATGAAGCAGCGGGTGAAGCTGGCCCAGGCCCTCGTCCACGATCCGAAGCTCCTGCTGCTGGACGAGCCCACCAACGGGCTGGACCCCGCCGGTCGCGAGGAGATGCTCGACCTTGTCAGGCGCACCGGCACCGAATTCGGCATCGCCACTATCGTCGCCAGCCATCTCCTGGGCGAGATCGAGCGGGTCTGCACCTTCCTGCTGGCCATCGACGCCGGCAAACTGCTGCGCTCCGCGCCGATCGCCAGCTTCACCGAGCGCACTGGCACGCTGGGCGTCGAGGTGGAGGAAGGAGCCGAGGCGCTGGCGGCACACCTGACCGATGCCGGCCTCGTCGCCCAGGTCGAGGGCCGCACGGTGCTGGTCGACTGCCCGGACGAACGGCCGTATGACATCGTGCGAGACGCGGTCGACGAGATGGGCCTGGCCCTCGTCCGCCTGGAGCAGCGTCGGCACCGGCTGGAGGACCTCTTCCGCGCCGAGGAGCGGACCGATGACGCTGCGTGAGCCGCTCGCCGCTCGCGAGAGCGCGACCGGCGCCATCTACGACCTCGGCTACGTCGGCTACGACGGCCCTCGCCTCGGCCGCCGGTACGCGCTGACGACGCTCTTCTGGGCCAGCCTCCGCGCCGCCTACGGCCTCAAGCGCAGCGGCCGCGCCAAGATCGTGCCGTGGGGGCTGGCAGCCTTCCTGGTCGCCCCGGCGGGGGTGGCGGTCGCGATCTCGGCACTGGTGCCGGGTGCTCCCTCGCCCTTCAGCTACGACGACTACCTGTGGAACATGCAGGTTCTGCTCGCGATCTTCGTGGCGGCGCAGGCACCAGAGCTGGTCAGCGCCGACCAGCGGCAGCGCGTGCTGTCGCTCTACTTCAGCCACGCGCTTCGCCGCAGCGACTATGCCCTTGCCAAGCTCGGGTCCCTGGCGGCCGCCGTGTTCGGCCTCGCGCTGCTGCCGATGCTGGTCTTGTTCGTGGGCCGCATCCTCCTCGCCGCTGACGTCCCGGCCGCGTTCGGCGACCAGCTCGAGAACGTGCCGCAGGTGATCGGGGCACCGATCGTGTTTGCGCTACCGCTGGCGGCCCTGGCCATGGCAATCGCCGCCTACACGCCGCGCCGCGCCTACGCCACCGGGGCCATCATCGCCGCCTTCATCGTGACGGCCGCCGTCGGCGGCATCCTGGAAGAGTCGACGACCGGCACCATCGCCCGCGTGGCTCCGCTGGTCAACCCGTTCGTCGCCATCGACGGCACGCGCGACTGGCTGCTCGGCGCCTCGATTGGGGAATCGCCGGTCCGCGGCAGCGGCTTGCCGTTGCCATTGTTCGGCGCGCTGGCGGCCGCCATCACCCTGGTCAGCACTGCAGTCGTGCTCTGGCGCTACCGCAGGATCGCGGCGTGACCGGTACGCCTCCCGCCAGCATCGAGCTGGCCGCTGCCTCGCGCTGGTACGGGAACGTGGTCGCGGTCAACGACGTCAGCTTCCGCCTCGACGGTGGCGTAACCGGGCTGCTCGGCCCGAACGGCGCCGGCAAGTCGACCATCCTGCACATGATCGCCGGCTTCCTGGCGCCATCATCAGGCTCGGTCAGCGTCGGCGGCCAGCCGGCCTGGCGGCGGCCTGAGGTCTATCGGCGCATCGGCCTGGTGCCGGAGCGAGAGGCGGTCTACCCGTTCCTGACCGGCCGAGAGTTCGTGCGGGCCAACGCGCAGCTCCAGGGCCTGCCGCGCGCCGAGGCCGAGGCCGCAGCCGCCCAAGCCATCGCCCAGGTGGAGCTGCAGGACGCGCAGGATCGGCCGATTGGCACCTACTCGAAGGGGATGCGCCAGCGCGCCAAGGTCGCGGCGGCGCTCGTGCACGAGCCTCCCGTCCTGCTCCTCGACGAGCCGTTCAACGGCATGGACCCGCGCCAGCGGCTGCACATGATGGGGCTCCTGCGCCGCATGGCGGCCCAGGGGCGGACGATCCTCTTCTCTAGCCACATCCTGGAGGAAGTGGAGCGCGTCGCGGAGCGCGTGCTGGTCATCGTGGCGGGTCGCCTGGCGGCCTCCGGCGACTTCCGCGAGATCCGACGCCTGATGACCGATCGGCCGCACACCTTCACCGTGCGCTCGTCTGATGACCGGTTGCTTGGCGCCGCCCTGATGCGCGAGCCGACCATCGGCGGCGTGGAGCTGTTGGATGGGCTGCTGACGGTCCGGACCGTCGACTTCGGCGCCTTCAGCCGCTCGGTCGGGGGCGTGGCGCGCCGTTCGGGCGTCAGCCTCTACGAGCTGCTGCCCACCGACGAGTCGCTCGAATCGGTCTTCAGCTACCTGGTCCGCCGGTGAGACGGCCGTGCTGAACCGCGTCATTGCCGGCATCACGCTGCGGCAGCTCCTCAGCCGGCGCCGGACCATCCTCCTGCTGCTCCTGGGCGGCGTGCTGGTGCTGGTTGCCTTCATCGTGCGGCTGGCCGGGGACCCATCGCAGACGCAGCGGGTCACCGCCCTCCTGCTGGCCGACGTCGGCGTCGGCACGCTGATGCCGCTGGTGGCGCTGCTGTTCGGAACGGGCACCATCGGCTCCGAGCTCGACGACGGGACGGCGGTCTACCTGCTCGCCAAGCCGGTCCGGCGCAGCACCATCCTCCTCACCAAGCTGGCGGTCGCCTGCGGCTGCTCGATCCTGCTGACCTGCGTACCGATCCTGCTCGCCGGCCTGATCGGCGCCGGCGGGCTCGGCGATGGCCTGGTGCTCGGCTTCGTCGCAGCGGCGGCCATCGGATCGGTCCTGTACTGCGCCATCTTCACGGCACTCAGCCTGGTCACCGGCCGCGCGCTGGTGTTTGGCCTGGGCTACGTCCTCATCTGGGAGGGGGTGCTGGCGGGGCTATTCGCGGGGACCCGGACGTTCAGCGTGCGGCAGATCACGCTCGCCTTCGCCGACCTGTTCGCCGGCGTGCCGCCCGAGACCTTCGAGGCGAAGCTCGACCTGGCGACCGCGGCCGTCATGGCCGTGCTCGTGCTGGCCACCGGCACCGCGATCGGCATCCGGCGCCTGTCGTATTTGGAGATCGCCGGCGAGGTGGCCTGACGGTGCGGCCCTGGGTCTATCCCTTCCACGGGCGGTTGGAGGAGCGCTGGATCGACAGCGAGGCCCTGACCGGCAACCCGCTGGGTGACCCGCACCGCCGCCCGCTGTTGGTTCAGCTGCCGCCCGGATACGACGATGAGCCGCAACGCCGGTACCCCAGCATCTATGTGCTGCAGGGCCTGACCGGTCAGGTCGACATGTGGCGCAACCGCCACAGCATGAGCCCGAACACGCCGGAGGCGATCGATGCCCGGCAGGCGAGCGCGGCGGCGACGCCGGCCATCGTGATCTACGTGGATGCCTGGACCCGGTATGGCGGCAGCCAATTCCTCGACTCGCCGGGCACCGGTCGATATCACACCTACCTGTGCAATGAGATCGTGCCCTTCGTGGACGCGGAGTACCGCACCCTGGCCGCTGCCGCGCATCGAGCCGTGGCGGGCCATTCGAGCGGCGGGTACGGTGCCATGGTCAGCGTCATGCTGCGCCCGGACCTCTTCAACGGGCTGGCCACCCACGCCGGCGACGCCCTGTTCGAGGTCTCGTACGGCCCGGACCTGCGTGAGGCGGCGCGTGCCCTGCGCGACGTCCCCTACCCCAGCTTCGAGGCCTTCTTGGCCGACTACCGCTCGCGTCCCGGACGAGGGCGCAAGACGGACGGTCCGCTGCTCAACCTGTGGTGCATGGCCGCCTGCTACTCGACCGATGCCGACGGCACGGTGCGCCTGCCGTTCGAGCTGGCCACCGGACGGATCATTCCCGAGGTCTGGGAGCGCTGGCTGGAGCACGATCCCGTGCGCATGGCGCCCCGGCACGCGGATGCGCTGGCAGCCCAGCGCGCGATCTGGATAGACGCAGGGCGGAGTGATGAGTTCTTCCTGGACCTGGCGGCCGAGGCCTTCCGGGGCGAGCTGGAGCGGCTCGGTATCACGGCGCCGACCGTCCGCTTCGAGCTGTTCGACGGCATGCATGGCGGCATCGACTGGCGCTATCCGTTGGCCATCGGCTGGCTGGCGGAGCGCCTGGCGCCGCTCCCTGGTGAGTCCGGGAGCTAGGCCGACACCACCCGATCGCGGCCCGCCCGCTTGGCCATGAAGAGCGCCACGTCGGCCGTGCGCAGCAGCTGCTCACGGGTGGCCTGCGACTCGTCCAGCTGGGCGCAGCCGCCCGACACGGTCACGCTCAGCCGCTCGCCATCCTCGTTGGACAGGTTCAGGGATCCGAGTGCGACGCGAACCTCCTCGGCGACGCGCTCCGCGTCCTCGCGGGTCGCGCCCTCCAGGACCACGACGAACTCCTCGCCCCCCATTCGCGCCACGAGGTCGCTGGCCCGAAATCGGTTGCGCAAGATGCCGGCGAACGATCGGAGCACGAGGTCGCCGACCTGGTGACCGTGCCGCTTGTTGAAGTCGCCGAAGTGGTCGAGGTCGAAGATGATCACCGCGATTGATGGGCGGGCGCCGGCGCGAGCCCGATGCCAGCCGGCCAGCAGCCGATCGAGAGCCTCGTCGAAATAGCGGCGGTTGTAGAGCCCGGTGAGCGGGTCGCGGATGGCGAGCTGTTCGACCTCCGCATGCAGGAAGGCGTTGGCCACCGCCAGGGCGGCGTGGCCCCCCAGGAGCTCCATCGCCTCGCGCTCGATGGGTCGGAACGCATCGGTCGGATCGTTGCGCAGCAGCGAGAGCGCACCAACCACGACCCCGTCGCGGATGAGCGGGATGCCGGCGCCAAGGAGATGGATCGGGTGGTCGGCAAGGGGCCGGAAGTCGCGCGGCACGGACTCGACCGTGAACTGATCGTCGATGACGATGGTGCGGTCGCGGATGGCGCGACCCGACAGGCCCTCACCCGGTCGGACCTCACCGCCAAGCGTGGACGGATCCATGTCCGTGACCGCCATCACCCGGTACCGACCGGACGCTCGCTCGAGGACGGTGAGCGCCGCGATGTCGGAGCGGACGAGGTGGCGGGCGGCGTCGACCATGCTGGCCGCCAGGCGGTCGAGCTCCAGGGTGCCGCTCACGGCCTGCGTGAACTCGTGGAGGCTGCGGAACACAGCGGCTCGCTCGGATAGGGCCTGTCGATCGCGGCCCAGGGTGACGACCGTCGCCACCCGCCCGGCCAGCGTCGCCACCAGGTCTCGATCGGTCCGGTCGAGCTGCACGCCGGCCTCCACGTTCAGGATGCCCTGGAACTGGTCTTCCATCATCAGTGGCGCGCAGATCTCGCTGACCACGCCATCGAAGACGGCGATGTAGTCGGGATCGCGGCGAACGTCCGGCACGTAGGCGAGCTCGTGGGTGCGCATCACCCGACCGACGACCCCGGCGGTACCATCGAAGGAAGCGGGCGGCCGCTCGTAACCCCGCTGGGCGCCGAGCACCACCCGATCGCCTTCGGTCAGGTAGATGGAGACATACTGGTAGCCGAAGCGGTCCACCAGGACCTCGAGGGCCGAATCGAGCAGCTCGGCCGTGGGTGCGCTGGACACGAGCAGGCGGCTGACCTCTTCCAGCCCCGCGATCTGACGTGAGCGGCGCTGTTCGGCGAGGACAGCCGAGCCGAGGCGGCGGCTGGTCTGCTCGACGGTGAGCACCAGCTGCCGTGTCCCGAAGGCGAGCACCATGCTCACGCCGGCGAGCGCGACGCCTCGAAGCGCAAGCTCGGTGGTTGTGCCCATGCGCGACAGCTCAGGGACGAGGTAGATGATCGCAGCTACGCCGCCGATCACCGCCGCCTGGAGGCCGCCCAAGGCCGCCGCGGCGACCACCACGGGCAGGAACAGCGCGACCAGCGGTCCAGTCGCGCCACCCCCCAGCTCGACGATGGCAGCGACGTACAGGAGCGTCAGTGCCAGCCGCACGAACGACCAGGTCAGGACGCTGAGGCGTCGCTTCTGCGGCGGCACCAGGCTCAGGGCCGCCTGCGATCCGATGAACAGCGTCGCCAGCCCCCCCAGGACGAACAGCCCCGTCGGATCCCGATAGGCCGCGATCACGACCACGGCAATCAGGGTCAACGCCACCGTGTAGGCGAAGTAGGCATCCCGCGTCAGCCGTCGGAGGAGGAGCCGTCGGCGACGGCGGCTGAACGCACTGGCGAGGGACCTGCGCCGGCGTCGGGGGCGGGGCAGGGACAATGCCGCGGCTGGCCGCGCTTCGGCGGGTTGCATCCCCCCAACGCTACTAACCGAACCGTACTCCACCCATCCCCTGAAAGTACCGTTTTGCGGCCGCCAACGGCCCCGCGGCGGGCGCTTTCGCTAGGCTACCGTCGGATCTGGGACGATCGATGGCCGCCGCCCGCCCTTCCGCTTTCCATCTGGCCTCCGGGCCGTCGCGCTGCCCGATCCGGCCGGCAACGCCGAGGCCTCGGCGCGCAGTCGCTCACTGAGCTCGACCTCGCCCTGGGGCCGGGCAAAGAAGTAGCCCTGGCCATAGACGCAGCCCAGCAATCGCATCCGCTCCGCCTGCTCCTCGCTCTCGATCCCCTCCGCGACGGTGACGATCCGCAGCGACTCAGACAGGGCGACGATTGCGCCGGCAAGGGCGGACGAGCGCGAGTCCGGCTCAGCGTCCTGGACGAACTCGCGCGCGATCTTCAGCGCGTCGACCGGGAACTGGCGGAGGTGGCTCAGCGAGAAGTAGCCCGTCCCGAAGTCGTCGATGACGACCTGCACCCCGAGGTTGCGCAGTGCGCTGAGCGTCGCGACCGTTGGCGGCGTTGCCTTCAGCAGGGCCGTCTCGGTGATCTCGAGGATGAGCGTCTTCGGCTCAATCCCGCCTACGCGCAGCGTGTCGGCCACTGCATCGACGAATCCAGGCTGCTGGATCTCGCGAGCGGAGACGTTGACGCATAGGAAGAGTTCCGGCGCCCCAGGTGTACTGCGCCGCCAGGCTCCGGCCCGCTGACAGGCCTGCTGGAGCACCCAGCGACCGATGGGAAGGATCGCACCGTTCTCCTCGGCGATCTCGATGAACTGGCCGGGCAGGATCAGTCCCCGCTCTGGATGCTGCCATCGGACGAGCGCCTCCACGCCCGCGGTAGCGCCGGTCGCGAGCTTCACGATGGGCTGGAACTCGAGCCGCAGCTGCTCAAGGTCTACCGCGCGCTGGAGCTGTGCCCCCAGCTCATGGCGCTCACGGATGGCGGCGTGCATCGCCGGGTCGAAGATCGCGAACCCGGACTTGCCGTTGGCCTTGGCCATGTACATGGCCACGTCGGCGTTGCGCACGACATCGGCCGCTGAGTCAGTGACCTCGCGTGCGCTGGCGATCCCGATACTGGCCGTCACCGTGACCGGGTCCGACCCAATGAGGTATGGAGCCCGGAGGTCCCGGACGAGCCGATCGGCCATCGCCCTCGATCGGGTGAGCTCGGCATCGTCATCGGTCAGAATTGCGAACTCATCTCCGCCGAGGCGGGCGACCAGGTCGCCCTGGCGCACCAGCCCGCTGATTCGCTCCGTCACCGCCACCAGAAGCGCGTCGCCAGCCGCGTGGCCGAGCGTGTCGTTCACCACCTTGAAGTCGTCGAGGTCGACGAACAGGACGGCGGTCACCGTCGTGGGCGGCGGCGTCGCGTCGTGGCTGGATTCGATCAGGCGCTCGAGGCTCGTCTGGAAGGTATGCCGATTGGCGGCACCGGTCAGCGAGTCGCGTTCCGCGAGGTCCTGGACGTGCTGCAGCAGGACGGCGTTGCGCAGGTTCAGGGCGGCAACCGCGGCGAATTGCCCCAATACGGAAGTGACGCGGCGCTCGACGCCGAGGATCGTGCGAGACCGATGCTCCACGATGATCGCCCCGACCGGATGGCCGTCGGCGATGAGGGGGGCCACCAGCAGGTTGCGGGCGTTCGGCAGCGCCCAGTTCACGAGCGGGTTGCGTGCGCTGTCGAGGCGACGAACCGGGATCGGCTCACGCCATTCCCACGCCTTCAGCACGATCGCGTCCGGCTCGACCGCGGCAGTAGGAACCTCGGCCGCACCCCGGGCCGCAAGGATGACCACCTTGTCCTCCGTCGCGCCAACCATGAGCCCCCGCGCAAAACCAAAGCGCTCCGCTACGCCTTCGAGCACGATGCGGGCTTGGTGGACCGGATCGCCGACCTCGTCGAGCCTCGAGCCGACGTCAACCAGTGCCTGCAGGTCCTCGCGTCGCTGGCGAAGCTCGCGCTCGTTCATCGCGGAGAAGATCGAGGTCGCAAGCGCGAAGAGCCAGAAGGCGGTGACATTGAGGACCGGCATGCGGTCGAAGACGACCTCGCTACCCGGAATGACATCGATCGGCGGCAGGAGCTGCGCCGCCTGCGCGTAGAGCAATACGAAGAACAGGAGCGAATGCCAGAGCGCGATCTTCAGGCCGGTCCGATATGACGCCAGCAGCGAGACGGCCACGAGGTGGAGATAGGCCAGGAAGCGCATCGGGCTCTGTGTTCCGCCCGTGGCGTACATGGCGTAGGCGAGATACAGCCCGTCCAGCAGGAGCAGCCCGCTGAGAAGGGCGAACCCGCCGCGGCCGGTGTGCCGTCGCGCCCACTCGACGAACACCGAGGCAACGACGTACGTTCCCGTGATGGCGACCAACGTCGTGAATGGCGCGCCGAGCGCCTCAGGCCGGAGCGCGCTCCAGGCGAGGACGATGATCGCGAAGGCCATGCGCAGCGCCACCAGGTACGTCATCCGGTCGCTCAACGCCGCATAGTCGGCCGGATCGCGCTTCTGGATCACAACTGGTTCTCCTCCTGGAAGGCAACGACCGTGTCTCGCGGGCTGCGGGGTGCCGCCCGGAGTTTCGGATCGCGCGCGTCGATTCGGCCCTGCACCAACAGGAAGACAACCACCGCCGCGCTGAGGCCAAGCGGGAACCCGAAGGTGACGGCGACCACGGCCGCGGCCTCGGGCTTGACGACACGCGCAACCCCCTCGACCGCGGCATCGAACACCATCGCCAGCGGACCCGTATTCGCAGCGGCTTGTGTTGGCAGCGGACCTTGTGCATTGCCATCAGTCTCGGTGGCTGACGGGGCGGCCGACGGAACGTTACCCGGTGCGGGCTCCGGGGTCGGAGGCGGAGTCGGCCATTCACTGACCGACGTCGTTGGGGTGGGGGCCGGCAGTTCGTCCTCGCCCGCGGTGGGGACTGGCGTCGGCGTCGGGCTCGGCGTCGGGCTCGCGGTCGGCGTCGGGCTTGGGGTCGGCGTCGGGCTTGGGGTCGGCGTCGGGCTTGGGGTCGGCGTCGGGGTGGGGGTCGGGGTCGGGCTGGGGGTCGGC
>JBKOZM010000103.1:0-12045 GCA_046725855.1 Chloroflexota bacterium
GTCCGATGGTGCCGTCTGCCCGCCATGCCGCGGTAGAGGCGAATGTCCCGCCGGGACCGGGCAGGTGAGCGACGTACAATCGGCGCCGCAGCAAGGAGAGCAGCAGGCGTGTCCGTCGCAGCCACCCCCACCACCTACCAAAACCTGATCGGCGAGCGCTGGGTCGACGCCAAGTCCGGCGCCACCTTCGAGAGCGTCAGCCCCGCGAACCACGAGGACGTGATCGGCACCTTCCCCGCCTCCGGACCGGCGGACGTGGATGCCGCAGTTGCAGCCGCGAAGGCGGCGTTCCCGTCCTGGTCGCTCCTGCCCGCTCCGAAGCGCGGCGAAATCCTGTTCAAGGTCGCGCGCCTGCTGGCCGAGCACAAGGAGGAGCTCGCCCGGCTCATGACCCGCGAGATGGGCAAGGTGCTGGCCGAGACGCGCGGCGACGTGCAGGAGGCGATCGACGTCGCGTACTACATGGCCGGCGAAGGGCGGCGCCTGTTCGGGCAGACGGTTCCGTCGGAGATGCCGGACAAGTTCGCGATGGCCATCCGCCGCCCGATCGGGGTGGTCGGCATCATCACACCCTGGAACTTCCCGGTGGCGATCCCCGCCTGGAAGCTGTTCCCGGCGCTGATCTGCGGCAACACGGCCGTCATCAAGCCCGCGTCCGATACGCCGGCCTGCGCGGTGCGCTTCGTCCAGCTCCTCGTCGAGGGCGGGGTGCCGGCCGGCGTCGTGAACGCGGTGACCGGCAGCGGCGGGGAGGTGGGCAACGCGATCGTCGACCATCCCGACGTGCGGGTGATCAGCTTCACCGGCCACACCGAGACGGGGGTCGAGATCAGCACCCGCGCCGCCAAGACCCTCAAGCGGGTCAGCCTGGAGCTGGGTGGCAAGAACCCGATCGTGATCTGGGAGGACGCCGACCTCGACCTGGCGCTCGACAGCGTGATCTGGTCCGCCTTCGGCACGAGCGGCCAGCGCTGCACGGCGGCCTCGCGGCTGATCGTGCACCGCGCGGTGTACGACGACTTCGTCGAGCTGCTGCGCAAGCGGGTCGCCACCCTGGTGCTGGGCGACGGCCTGGACGAGAAGACCGATGTCGGCCCGGTGATCAACGACCGGGCGGTCGAGAAGATCGCCGGCTACGCCGCCATCGGGCGCGACGAGGCCGACCTGGTGATCGGGGGCGAGCCGGCCCGACAAGGAGCGCTGGCCAAGGGCTCGTTCTTCGAGCCAACGATCTTCGCCGACGTGAAGGCCGATGCTCGCATCGCGCAGGAGGAGATCTTCGGGCCGGTGACATCGGTCATTCCGGTCGGCTCCTGGGACGAGGCGGTGCGCGTCGTGAACGGCGTGCAGTACGGACTGTCGACCTCGCTCTTCACCCGCGACGTGAACCTGGCCTTCCGCTCGATCCGCGACTTCGACTCCGGGCTGGGCTACGTGAACCACGGCACCATCGGCGCCGAGGCGCACCTGCCGTTCGGCGGCACGAAGGCGACCGGCAACGGCCACCGCGAGGTGGGACAGGCCGCGCTCGAGTTCTTCAGCGAGTGGAAGAGCGTCTACATCGACTATTCGGGCAAGCTGCAGCGCGCGCAGATCGACATGGAGTTCGTCGACCAGGAGCAGGTCTAGCCTCGGCTTTGCGCGTTCAGGCGGTGCGTGGCACCATCCGGCAGCCATGCGGCTTCCGTACTTCCCGCTCCACGTCGTCGTCTTCCCGCACCTGCCGCTGCCGATCCACGTCTTCGAGCCGCGCTATCGAGCGATGACCCGCGACGTGCTGGCGGACGGCTCGCCGTACGCCGGGCGCTTCGTGGTGAGCATGATCACCGACGGCGCGGAGGTGGCGGAGCCCGGCGGGCTGCCGCCGCGGACCGAGCGGGTCGGCACCATCGTCGAGGTGCGACGTGCGGAGCGGCTGCCGAACGGCCGCTGGGCGCTGCTGGCGGTCGGCGTGGCGCGCGCGGTGCTCAGCGACGTCGACCGGTCCGGCGAGTACGCCACGGTGGAGGTGGCGCCGCTCGACGACCAGGCCGGCGACCAGGCCGCCGCCGGCGCCCTGCTGCCGGAGGTGCAGGCTGCGCTCGACGCGTACCTCGAGACGGTGAAACGGTTCGTGGCCTCCGCTGCGTCCATGGGGACAGAGTCTCAGGAGATCACCGACGTGGCCGCTTCCCTCGACGAGGTCCTCAAGCCGATCCGCCTGCCGGACGACCCGCTGGCCGCCAGCTACGCGGTGGGTGGCGTCCTGCAGATCGAGCTGACGCGCAAGCAGCAGCTGCTGGAGCTGCCCGACGCGGCCAGCCGGCTCCGGGCCGAGCTCGACCTGCTGCGCCGTGAGGCGCGCCTCCTGGCGGATGGCGCCATGCCACCGGTGAGCACCAGCGACCTGCGCTACAACCCGAACTAGGCACCCGATGCCGCCCATGACCCGCCCCCCACGGCGCCGCACCGGCGCCGCCCTCATCGGCTGCCTGCTGCTCGCCGCCTGCGGCGGCGGCCTCGATCCGTCGCCGTCGGCGCCGTCGGCATCGGCCACCATCGGTGAGACGTCGCTCGTGCCGACCACGGCTGAGCCGAGCCCCGGCCAGACCGTGGAAGGCACCACCTACACCGTCCAGGGCGGCGACAGCCTCTCGTCGATCGCGCGCGCCTGGGGCACCACCGTCGTGCAGCTGCAGGCCTGGAACGCCGTGCGCTACCCGAGCCTGACCGATGATCCCGACTCGTTGCAGGCGGGCTGGGTGCTGATCGTCGCCGCCGCGTCCGGCGCCACACCTCTGCCAACCGCCAGCCCGCCGCCGGCCGCGCTGTGCCATGCCGGCAATCGGCCGTCAGCAGGCAGCGCCCAGACCTTCTACGTCGTGCCCGGTGCCGGCAATGGTGTGGCCCTCACCTTCGACATGGGCGGCCGCCTCGATCCGGGCGTGGACATCCTGAACTTCCTGATCGCCAACGAGGTCTGCGCCACCATCTTCCCGACCGGAGCCATGGCGCAGAGCGCGCAGGGGCGGGCGATCATGGCCATCATCCGCGCGCACCCGGAGCTGTTCGAGATCGGCAACCACACCATGCACCACTGCGACCTGGCGCGTGGCGGGCTCGGATCGCCGACGACCGCCCCGTGCCAGACCGGCGGTGCGCCGAGCGCCGACTTCATCCGCGACGAGCTGACCGATGCCGAGGCCATCCTGCGGGAGCTGACCGGGCAGGATCCGCGCCCCTACTGGCGGCCGCCCTACGGTTCGGTGAATGACGCGGTCATCGGCGCGGCCGCATCGGTCGGCTACACGAAGACGTTCATGTGGGACATCGACACCATCGACTGGAAGCCGATCAGCCAGGGCGGCCCGACCGCGCAGCAGATCGCGACCAAGGTGGTGACCACCGCCGAGGGCGGTTCGAACGTCCTGATGCATCTCGGCGGCTACGAGACGCTGGGCGCGCTCGAGTTCATGGTGCCCGGCCTGCGGGAGCGCGGCTTCGTGCTCACGTCGCTGAGCGACCTGCTGGACTAGCAGCGTCAGCCGATCGGGATGGCTGCCCCGGTCAGCGGCGACGATTCGGGCGAGGCCAGGTAGCGGACCAGCTCGCCCAACTGGCGCGGGCTCACCCAGTTGGCCGTCTTGGCATTCGGCATCGACTCGCGGTTGGCGGGCGTGTCGATGGTGCCGGGCAGGACGCAGTTGACCCGGATGCCACGCGGCCGCAGCTCGGCGGCGAGCGAGGCCGAGAAGGCGATCACGCCGGCCTTGGCGGCGGCGTAGGCGCTCGAGCGCGGTCCCGGTGCCTGCGCGGCCTTGGCGCCGACGGTCACGATGCTGGCGCCCTCGGAGAGGTGCGGCAGCGCGGCCAGCACGGCGCCCACGGTCGTGCGGTAGTCGAGGTCGATGAGGGCCGCGAAGTCGGCCCAGCTCGCCTCGTCGATCGGCGTCAGCCGAAAGCCGCCGGCCAGGCAGACCAGGGCGTCCAGCCCGCCCAGGCGCTCGACCGCCTCCGCCGTTGCCGCGCGCGTGGCATCGTCGTCGATGAGGTCCATCGCTACCCAGCCGAGGCCATCGCGCGACTCGTCGGCCGGCGTCGTGCGCGCGGCGCCGACCACCTGCCAACCGGCCTCCAGGAAGGCGTCGACCACGCCGCCGCCGGCCGCGCCCGAGGCGCCGGTGATCAGGGCGCGGCTCATCCGCCGGTCTCGGCGATCCCCGGCAGCGGCGGACCCACCGCCGCAAGCGATTCGGCGAAGAGGCGGACCCCCAGGTCGACCGTCGCGTCGTCGACGATGAGCGGCGGGCAGAGGCGCAGCGTCGAGGCACCGCACTCCAGGACCAGCAGCCCGCGCTCGAAGGCGGCCCGCTCCACCGCGTTGGCCTCCTCGTGGGTCGTGAACTCGACGCCGGTCATGAGCCCGATGCCGCGCACGTCGCGAACGGCCTGGTGCCCGTCGGCGACGCGCTCCAAGCCGGCGCGCAGTCGCTCGCCGGTGCGAGCGGCGTTCTCGATCAGCCCGCCCTCGAGCAGGTCGAGCGTGGCCAGCGCCGCGGCGGCGCAGACGGGGTTGCCGGCGAAGGTCGAGCCGTGCGCGCCGGCGGGCCAGGTCCAGACCGACTCGCGGGCGATGAACGCACCGATCGGCATGCCGGAGGCGATGCCCTTGGCGCTGGTCACGATGTCCGGCTCGACGCCGGCGTGCTGGATCGCCCACCAGCGGCCGGTGCGGCCCATGCCTGACTGGATCTCATCGGCCACCAGCAGGATGCCGTGCTCGTCGCAGATCTCGCGCAGCCCCTGCAGGAAGGCAGCCGGCGCCGGGAAGTAGCCGCCTTCGCCCTGGACCGGCTCGACCACGATGGCGGCCACGTCGCCGGGCGCGATCAAGCGGCCGAGGACGGCCGTGCGCAGCACCTCGAGCTCCTCGCTGCCGTCCCCGCCTGAGCGTTCGCGCCAGGCGCGCACCCGTGGGAAGGGGGCGTGATGGACCATCGGCAGGAATGGGCCAAAGCCGGCGCGCTGCTTCAGCTTCGAGTTGGTCAACGACAGCGCGCCAAGCGTCCGGCCGTGGAACGCGCCCTCGAAGGCGATGATCCCGGGCCGATGGGTGTGGTAGCGCGCCAGCTTGATGGCGCCCTCGATCGCCTCGGTGCCGGAGTTGGTCAGGAAGACGCGCGCCGGCTCGGCGAAGGGAGCGATCGCCGCCAGCCGCTCACTGAGCTCCAGGTAGCGCGGCTCGTAGAAGTCGGTGGCGGCGATGTGAATCAGCCGCGCAGCCTGCTCCTGGATCGCGCGCACCACTGCGGGATGGGCGTGGCCGGTGCTGGCCACCGCGATGCCGGCGGCAAAGTCCAGGAAGCGGTTGCCGTCGACATCGGTCACCACCCAGCCGCTGCCGGACTCGGCGACCAGTGGATAGGCGCGCGTCAGGCTGGGGCTAACGACCGCATCGTCGCGGGCGATGATCGCTCTCGCCCTGGGGCCCGGCAGCTCGGTCACGATGCGCGGCGCCGTTTCGCGGGCAGCCGCGGCGGAGGAAGAGGTCTCGATCGGCATCGCTACCAACAACTCCGAACCGGAGCGGCGCGTCCTGCCCGCGCCCCTGGCTAGATGGACCGATATCGTATCAGCCCGATTGCCGCGATCGCGGCCATGGCACTGCCGCCGCCTCGCCGATCAGCCCCGGGCCCTGGTAGACGAGCCCGGTCCACAGCTGCACGAGATCGGCGCCGGCATCCCGTGCCGCGGCCACGTCGGACGCCGAGGCGATCCCGCCCGATGCGACAATGACGAATCTGGTGCCCGTGAGCTCACGGGCTCGCGCAACCAGGGCCAGGGCCCGGTCCCGCAGGGGGCGGCCGGAGAGGCCACCCTGCTCGAAGGCCGCCGAGGACCGCAGCGCGTGGCGCGCGATCGTCGTGTTGGCGAGGATCAGGCCGGCGGCCGGTGAATCGACCAGGGCGCCAACGAGAGCGTCGAAGTCGGGGGCCTTGAGGTTGGGCGAGAGCTTCACCAGCAGTGGCCGCCGGCAGTCGAGCACCTCGCCCGCGGCCTCGAGGCCGGTGAGCAAGTCACGGAGCCGCTCCGCATCCTGCAGCCGGCGCAGGCCGCGTGTATTCGGCGAGCTGACGTTGACGGCCAAGTAGTCAGCCACCGGGGCGACCAGGCGATGGGCGGCCAGGTAGTCGCCGATCGCGTCCGCCTCGGACGTGTCGCGGCCGCGCCCCAGGTTGATTCCGACCACCACGTCGGGCGGCAGGTGGCGGCGGGCGAGCATCACGTTGCGGGCCACCGTGGCCGCGCCGGCGTTGTTGAAGCCCATGCGGTTGATGAGCGCCTCGTCGGCGACCAGGCGAAAGAGACGGGGCCGCGCGTTGCCCGCCTGCGGCTCGGGCGTGACCGTGCCGACCTCCAGGAAGCCGAGCCCCAGGGCTGCCCAGCCACGAAGCGCCACGCCGTCCTTGTCAAAGCCAGCTCCCAGGCCGACCCGGTTGCGGAAGCGGAGGCCCAGCACCTCGGCCGGCGCCTCGGCGTCCGGCCGAACGCCTCCGAGCGCACCCAGCATCCCTCGACCGACCGGGTTACCGCCTGCGATCCGCAGCCCGCGCAGCGTCAGGCGATGGATGCGCTCAGAGTCGAAGCCAAAGAGGAGCGGTCGGGCGACGCGATAGGCGATCGACCGCCAACCGCTCACTCGTCGTGGGCGCGCGGAAAGGCCATCTCGCTGGGGCGCAGTGGCGGGAGCGGCTCGCCGTCGGCATCGGTCTCGACGCCGGCTGGCGCCATGAGCTCGTGCCAGACCTCGGTCCCGGCCGCCGGTGGGTCGTCGAGCTCCTTGATGGCCACGATCCCCTCGAAGCGGATGACGCCGGCCTCGCCGGCATCGGTCTCGAACTCGTCCTCGTACTCCTCCGCGATCTCGATCGCGCGGCCCAGAGCGGCCTCCTCGTCCTCGCCATCGACGAGCACCACGCGGTCCTCGACCATGGCCGCCGCCGTGGCGCCGCCGACCAGGTAGCTGTAGCGCAGCTGCACGCTGAACCAGCCACTGGGGTCGACGACCGGCTCCAGCTCGTCGAGCGGCGCAAGCGCGCTCAGCGCCGCGGGTGAGCCCCGTCCGTTGCGGGCCACCGGCCGGTCGGTCACGGCGCGGGTGGTTCCTCGCCCATGACCGTCTGCGACTGCTCGCGCAGGAACTGCTGGACGTAGTACGGGCCCAGGCCGCTCTTGCCGGACGAGCCGGACCCCTTCCAGCCGCCGAAGCTCTGTATCCCCGGCCAGGCGCCGGTGGTCGCGCCCGACCGCCGGTTCACGTACACCACCCCCGCCTGGATCGCGTCCAGGAAGCGGCGGACCTGTGCCGGGTCGTGGCTGAAGATGCCCGCCGTCAGGCCGTACGGGGTGGCGTTCGACAGCTCCAGCGCCTGGTCCAGGGAGTCGACCTCGCCGACCACCAGGAACGGCACGAACAGCTCGTCTCGGAACAGCCGATGGCTGGTCGGCAGTCCGGTCACGATGGTGGGGGTCGGGTAATAGCCGCGCTCCGTCTCCGGATCGCGCAGCACCTCGCCGCCGATCTCGATCCGGCCGCCGTCCCGCTTCGCCTCGTCGACCGCCGCGGTGAACTTGTCCAGCGCCCGCTCGTTGATGACCGGGCCCATCCAGGTCTTCCGCTGGGTCGGGTCGCCGACCGTGATGCCGCGCGCCCTCTCGACCAACCGGTCGACGAACTTGCGCGCCACGGCGCGCTCGACGTAGACGCGGCTGTTGGCGCTGCACTTCTGGCCGTCGAAGCCGAACGCGGAGCGCATCACGCCCTCGGCCGCCTCGTCGAGGTCGGCGCTGGCGGTCACGATCGCCGGGTTCTTGCCGCCCATCTCGGTGATGATCGGCCGCGGGTAGTCGCGCGTGAAGCCGGCGTGCAGCTTCATGCCGACCTCGTAGCTGCCGGTGAAGACGAGTCCGTCGATGCCGGGGTTCTCCTCCAGCTCGGCACCGACCGTCTCACCTGGCCCGGTGACGAGGTTGAAGACGCCCGGCGGTAGGCCGGCGTCGCGCAGCGCCTCACCGAACTTGTAGGCCAGCAGCGGCGCGTCCGACGAGGGCTTGAGCACCACCGTGTTGCCAGCGATCAGCGCGCCGGCCGCCGGCCCTCCGGCCAGGGCCATGGGGAAGTTGAAGGGGCTGATCACCGCCCACACGCCATGTGGCTTCAGAACCGAGCGCGTGTGCTCGGCCGGCGACAACGAGCCCATCGGCTTGACGAAGCCGTCGTTGCGCTCCATCTCGTCGCTGTAGTAGCGCAGCAGGTCGGCGGTCTCCTCCACGTCGCCCAGCGCCTCCAGCCGGTTCTTGCCGACCTCAAAGCTCATGAGCGCCGCGTACTCGAACTGGCGGGCGCTGATGAGCTCGGCGGCGGCGCGGATCAGCTCCAGCCGTCGACGCCAGCCCAGGTCGCGCCACGCCGGGAAGGCGTCGCGCGCGGCGGCGATTGCGTCCTGCACGTCCTGCCGGGTGCCCACCGGGAAGCGAGCCACCACGATCTCGCGATCGATCGGCGAGCGGTCCTCGAACTCCTCGGAGCCGAAGCGCTCCTCCGAGCCGATCAGCATCGGGTACGAGCGGCCAAGCTGTCCGCGAGCCTGCTCGACTGCCTGGTCGAAGGAAGCCTGCAGCTCCTCGTTGTCGGCCGAGAGGGTGGCGTAGGTGATCTTGAGGCGCGGAGTGGTGGTGCTGGCCATGCCGGAAGGGCCTCCAACGGGTGCGGCGCGCCGTCGTGCGCCAGCGGCGCGACATCGGTCATGACGGGTCTGCACCGGTCATTATCGCACCCGCTCGAGCGGGGCACGCTGAAGGCCAGGCTCCGGGGGGAGAAGAGCCTGGCCTTCGAGCGCGACGAATGATAGTTGGCGTGATCCGCGCTCGCAATACGGATTATGCACGGATTCCGCACGTCAGCACGGCCTTGAGGCGTCGGATTCGGAGTGGACCGATGGCGGCCGCAGGTCAGGGCTTGGCGAGGTGATAGAGCCCCAGTCGCAGCTCGAGCACGTGCGGATGCGGCCCCATCAGGTAGGCGCGGCCCCGATCACCGTACAGGCGCGGCAGCAGCTCCAGCGCGGCGGCTGGATCGCGAAGGTCCAGCCGGCAATGAACGACCTTGATCTTGAAGCCGTGCCGCAGCCACCACCCGGTGCGACGATGGGTTGCCTCCAGCGCGTGGGCCACGACCTCCGGCTCGAGCAGGCCGGCCAGGTCGTCGCGCCCGTAGTAGCCGATCACGATCAGGCGCCCGCCCGGCCGTAGCACGCGCAGTGCCTCGGCCACGGCCGGCAGCGAAGAGTCGTCGGGCTCGATGAGGCCCGACAGCACCACGTCCACCGCCCCGTCGCGCAGCGGCAGGTGGTCCGGTGCGCCCTCGACGATGCGGATGTTGGGCTGATGGGCGGCGCTGGCGCGCTCGCGAGCCGCATCGAGCAGCGACGGCTCGGACTCGATGCCGTAGGTGCGGCCCGTCCGTCGTGCCAGGAGCATCGGGTAGTGGCCGATGCCGGTCCCCACGTCGGCAATCCGCTTTCCCGACAGCGGGACGATCCGCTCCAGCGCGGCCAGCACCCGGCGCTCGGGATCGACCACCTCGCCCAGCAGGGCGTGCAGCGCCGGATCGGGGCTGGTCCAGGCCGGCAGGATGGCGTGCATGCCGCCAGCCTACGGCACGCTCACCCGCAGCTCTGCCGGCTCGCCGCTCTCGAGCAGCAGGATCGCCTCGCCGGCCAACACCTGCAGGTCGAACGCGACTGCGCCGGGCGCTCGACGGGTGACCAGGATCGGGATCGTCAGCGTGGCTCCCGGGTCGAGCGGCCCCCAGCCCAGCGAGATCGTGCCTGCCGGCTCGCCTCGCTCGCCGGGCCCCACCACCCACTTCGTCCAGTCCTGCACGTCGGTGAGCGGCGGCCCGCCGTCGGCGATGCGCGAATTGGTCGGCGCGAACGGCGCCAGGAAGAGCGAACGTGTCAGCGCCGTCGGCCAGCGCAGCACCAGCTCACCGACCCGCTCGTCGGAGAGGTTCGTGACTGTCACCACGATCCGGCCGCCGCTATCGGCGGGCACGTTCGGCGCCACGGTCACCCGGATCGTGCGCGGGTCCTCCGTCTCGGGCAGGTCCAGCGACAGCGCCGGCTCCGGCGTGGCGGTCGGCAGGGACGTGGGCGTGGTCTCGGGCGCGGACGGGGGTTCGGAGCCGACTTGGCTGGGGGAGGGACCGACCGTTTGGGAGGCGCTGGGCGATGGCCCGGCACAGGCGGCCAGCAGCATCGACCCCAGCAGGATCGTGGCCGCTGGTCGCCAGGGCAGGCGGGGTGGGCGTGGATCGCGGCGCTCAGTCATGCAGCTCGGGGTTCAGCTCGCTCAGGCGATTGCGGATGGCGAAGGTCGCGGCCTGCGCCCGGCTGGCGAGCGACAGCTTGGCCAGGATGTTGCTCACGTAGTTGCGCACCGTCTTCTCGGCGAGGTCCATGGCGGTGGCGATCTCCCGGTTCGACTCGCCCTGCGCCAGGTGAGCCAGCACACGCCGCTCCTGCTCGGTGAGCTCGGCGAAGACGCCCGACTCCTCGGCGTGGGCGGCGTGGCGCAGCCGCTCGAGCACGGCGGCGGTGACCGCCGGGTCCAGCATCGAGCGGCCGTCGGCCACGGTGCGAATCGCGTTTACCAGCTCGTCGGAGCCGATGCGCTTCAGCACGTAGCCCGACGCCCCGGCGGCGATGGCCTCGAACAGCGCATCCTCGTCGGCGTAGCTGGTCAGCATCACGACCGGGATGTTCGGTAGCTCGGCGGTGATCGCGCGGCAGGCCTCGGTCCCGCTCCCGTTCGGCATGCGGATGTCCATCACCACCACGTCCGGACGCAGGGCCCGCGCCAGGCGCACCGCCTCGGACCCGGAGCCGGCCTCGCCCACCACCTGGAAGCCGGCCTGCCGGTCGAGGAGCGCCACCAGGCCGATGCGCACGACCTCGTGGTCATCGGCGATCAGGATGCGAATGGTGGGTGCGACGGTCTCGGCAGTCACTGCTCGGCTCGCTCGGTGCCTCAGCGGGGCCGGCGGCTCGCGGCCACCGGCATGGTAAGCGAGAGCGCGGTGCCCTGCCCGGGCGCGCTTTGGAGATCGAGCGAAGCGCGGAGCAGCTCGGCTCGACGGCGGAGGTTGGCTAGGCCCTGCGCTCGACCGGTGCGGGCCCGCTCCGCCGCCAGGATCGGGTCGAAGCCCGCACCGTCGTCCTGAATCTCGAGCGTCAGGCGGCGGCGCGAGCAGGCCAGCCGAACCGTCACGCGCCGCGCGCCGGCGTGGCGCAGGACGTTGCTGAAGGCCTCGTGCACGATCTGGCGCAGCTCCTCGGCCTGCTCGGCGGTCAGGTTGGGGACCCATCCGCCCTCGACCCGGAGGTCGAGCGCGACGAGCGTGTTGGCGCGCAGCTCATCAGCCACGCTGCGCACGATCTCCTCGGCGTCGAGCGTCTCGAGGCTGGCGCTGCGCAGGTCGAAGATCATCCGCCGGATGTCGCGGGTGATGCGGTCCAGCTCGGTGAGCACCGTCCGGATCCGATCGCGTGGCGCGACCGCGCTGGGCTCCAGCGTGGCGCTCGCCTCCTCCAGGTGGAGGCCGGCGGCATAGATCGACTGGATGATGCCGTCGTGCAGGTCCCGCCCGATCCGCTCGCGCTCGCGCCCGAGCAGCTCGCGACGACGCGCTTCGGCCAGGGCCCGATCCGTCTCCTGCTCGAACAGGTCAAGCGCCAGGATGATCGCCGCCGCGATCACGGCGCCGGTGCCCGATCGCAGCACCTCGATCGGGATGCCGATCGCGTCGAGCACGGCCGTGCCGTTCAGCACGTTGGCGGGCGGAAATGGGGCGGGCATTCCAATCAGGCCACCGACCAGCGCGTAGATCGCGAAGGCACCGGCCGCCACGCGCAGCCCGATGCCGACCGGCGGCCGAGCCAGCGGACCCACGCTCGCGGCACTGCGCACCAGGCCCCAGGCAGCCAATGCCGCGCCGGGCAGGCC
>JBKOZM010000104.1:0-7824 GCA_046725855.1 Chloroflexota bacterium
GACAGGGTGAGCGCTGCCTCGAACGGCGCGTTCGGTGAGGTCCCCTTCAGCACGGCCCTGTGCGGCGGCTCGTAGACGGTCGCCACCGCATCGTTCTCCGGCGGGGAACCACTTCTCGGTGTTCTCGACGCTCGTGAGGACGGCGAAGACGTCCTCGATCGGGCGGTTGATGACGATCGAGCTGCTGATTGTGGGCACGGCCCGGATTGTACGTCGCTCACCTGCCCGGTCCCGGCGGGACATTCGCCTCTACCGCGGCATGGCGGGCAGACGGCACCATCGGACTACAACTGAAGAGCCGACGTGTGGGCGTTATTTCCGTTTACGTACGTTTACGGGGCTGATGTAGTGGCACGCCCGCCGCGTCGGATGCGCGGTGGCGCCGGTCCGGGAACGGGCCGGCGTCGTCGTTTTCAGGCGTCGGGCCGCGTCATCGCCAGCACGTCGAGCGCCCGGTCGAGCTGCTCCTCCGTCAGCTTGCCCTGCTCGACGTAGCCGCGCTCCAGCACCACCTCCCGGATCGTCTTGCCCTCCGCCAGCGCCTGTTTGGCGACCTTGGCCGCCTCCTCATAGCCGATGAACCGGTTGAGCGGCGTGGCGATCGAGGGTGAGCTCTCCGCGAATCCGCGGATGCGGTCCAGATTGGCGGTGATGCCGTCGACGCATCGTTCCGCGAAGAGGCGGCTCATGGTGGCAAGCAGCCGGATCGACTCCAGCAGGTCGTGCGCCAGGATCGGCAGCATGACGTTCAGCTCGAAGTTGCCGGCCGCGCCGCCGAAGGCGATCGTCGCGTCGTTGCCGATCACCTGGGCGCAGACCATGCACATCGCCTCGGGGATGACGGGGTTCACCTTGCCCGGCATGATCGACGAGCCCGGCTGCAGGTCGGGCAGGTTGATCTCGGCCAGCCCGGTCCGCGGCCCGGAGCCCATCCAGCGCAGGTCGTTGCTGATCTTGTAGAGGCCGACCGCAATCGTCCGCAGCTGGCCCGAGGCCTCGACCAGCCCGTCGCGCGCGCCCTGCGCCTCGAAGTGGTCACGTGCCTCGGTGAGCGGCAGGCCGGTCTGGGCGGCCACGTCGGCGATCACCCGCGAGGCGAAGCCGGCCGGCATGTTCACGCCGGTGCCCACCGCGGTCCCGCCCAGCGGCAGCTCCGCCAGGCGCGGCAGCGTGGCCTCAAGCCGCTCGATGCCAAGCCGCACCTGGGCGGCGTAGCCGCCGAACTCCTGGCCGAGGGTGACCGGGGTGGCGTCCATGAGGTGGGTGCGTCCCGACTTCACGGCCGATGCGAACTCGTCGCGCTTGCGCTCCAGCGCGGCGGCCAGGTGGCCCAGGGCGGGGATGAGCTGCTCCACGACCCCGCTGGTGGCGGCGATGTGGATCGATGAGGGGAAGACGTCGTTGCTCGACTGGCTGGCATTGACCTGGTCGTTGGGGTGCACCGGCCGCCCAAGCCGCTCCGAGGCGAGCGTGGCGATGACCTCGTTGGCGTTCATGTTGCTGCTGGTGCCCGAGCCGGTCTGGAAGATGTCGATTGGGAACTGATCGTCCCAATCGCCGCGCGCCACCTCCTCGGCGGCCGAGCGAATGGCGGCGGCCATGTCCGGCTCCAGCACCCCCAGCTCGGCGTTGACCGTGGCCGCCGCGGCCTTGATGCGGGCCAGCGCCTCGATGTGCGCGCGGTCGAGACGCAGGCCGCTCACCGGGAAGTTGTCGACCGCCCGCTGGGTGGTGGCGCCCCACTTCGCGCCGGCCGGGACGCGGACCTCGCCCATCGAATCGCGCTCGACCCTCGACCCCGGTCCGGAATCGGCCTCGGCCGAGCTCATCGGTCGAAGTCGGGCTGCTCGAGGTCCACGAAGCGGATGACCGGCGGAATCAGGTACGGCAGGTAGCCCTGGTCCAGGTCCGCCAGGATCCGCTCCGCACGCCCCACCAGCTCGTTGACGAAGATGCCCCGATGGGTCGGCTGGTACTTCCGCAGCCGGTCCAGGCCCTCAGTCAGCTTGTTGCGTGCCCCGCGCAGGCTGCGCCGCTGGAGGTGGAGCAGGCCGGCTGCGAGCTGAATCAGGCCCTGGTAGAAGTCGCGCTCATCCTCTGGCGCGGCGCGCCACACCGTCTCCCACGCCTCGTGCGCATGCCAGTAGCGAACTCCGTTGAACAGCGCCACGCCCTTGCGGAACAGCTCATCGGCCTCCGCCTCGTCCAGCGGCGGCGTCCTCCCCCGCGGCAGCTCGGGCGCTGCTTCCGGCGCTGCGCCCGCGGGCGCGGCAGATCGCTTACGGACTCGCGGCTTGGCGCTGGGCGTGGCGGTCGGCTCTGCCATCGCCGCCGATCGTAGCAGGCACCGCGCCGGGTGAGCGTTACGCGACTGAGTTGGCGCGGCGGCTCAGGTCAGACTCGTGGACTTGCGCCGGGACTAACGGCTGCTCCGCTGGTCCCGCGCGGAGCAACTCAGCGCCCGGGTCGCCAACGCCCAAACATATCCGGTCCGATCCCCGTTCGAGCGTAGAGCCAAAGGACGCCCATCCCGATGAGGACGACCGCGACGATCAGCGATCCCCAAGCCAGCCATGCCACGAACCCACGGATCGTGCTCCCCAAGCCGAGCCACAGCAACAGCAGACCAACAGCCAAGTAGCGCAGCCGAAGCGCGGAAACAACCCATGCGCGACGCGATGGCCAAAATGCACCGACCAAGGTCAT
Organism: Chloroflexota bacterium; assembly: GCA_046725855.1. Lineage (GTDB taxonomy): Bacteria > Chloroflexota > Limnocylindria > QHBO01 > QHBO01 > DASQFY01. Next base: position 2,707 of record JBKOZM010000104.1, read on the forward strand.
GGCGAAGCTCGCCACTATCAAAGCCGCAAGGGCGCCGACCACCCAATCCATCATCGCGCAGCGTGGGCGATAGGTGCGTCAACGCCAGGCCAGGAACGCGGAGTACGGCGACGTGATGGCGCCACCGCACCTAATCGATTGGCGAGGCTCGCCGGCTGTGCGAGCCGCGCGCTGAAGTCAGGGCGCGCCCGGCGGCCCCCGAAGGATGTTGCGAAGCCATCCGAGGGGTCGTCGGGCGCGCCACGACTCCATCGGTCCACCCGTCAGTCGGCGATCTTCGCCATCACGTGCTTGACGATCGTGTAGTCCTCGATCGAGTAGCTGCTCATGTCCTTGCCGTAGCCGGACTGGCCGAAGCCGCCGTGTGGCATCTCCGAGGCGATGGTCAGGTGGTCGTTGATCCAGACCGTGCCGTAGCGCAGGCGGCGCGCCGCGTTGAGGGCGCGCTTCACGTCGCGGGTCCAGACCGAGGCCGCCAGGCCATACGGCACGCCGTTCGCCCAGCGGATCCCCTCCTCATCGTCGCTGAAGCGCTGGACGGTGACGACCGGCCCGAACACCTCGGATTGCACGATCTCCGAGTCCTGGGCGACGTCGGTCACCACGGTCGGCTTGTAGAAGAAGCCGCGGTCCCCGTTCGTGGCGCCGCCGGTGGGCACCTGGGCGCCGTAGCCACGCGCCCGGTCCACGAAGCCGATGACTCGCTCCTGCTGGGAGCGGCTGACGAGCGGGCCCATCTCCAGCTCCGGGTCGTCGGCGGGGTTGCCGAACTTGATCGACTCGACCGCCGGCACGAGGTGACCAAGGAGCGCGTCGTAGACCCTGTCGCGGGCGATGACGCGGGTTGCGGCGGTGCAGTCCTGGCCGGTGTTGAAGAACCCTGCCAGCTTCACGGCCTCGGCCACCGCTTCGAGATCGGCGTCGTCGAAGACCAACACCGGCGCCTTGCCACCCAGCTCCAGGTGCACGCGCTTCACTGTCTGCGCCGCCGCGGCGGCGATCTCCTTGCCGGTGGCGGTGTCGCCGGTGAGGCTGACCATGTCGACCTGCGGATGGGTCACCAACCTGCCGCCAACCACCTTGCCCGGGCCGGTGATGACGTTGAGGACGCCCTTGGGGAAGATGTCGGCCGCCAGCTCGGCGAGGCGGATGGCGGTCAGCGGCGTCGCCGACGAGGGCTTGAGCACCACCGTGCAGCCGGCGGCTAGGGCCGGGCACAGCTTCCAGACCGCCATCATGAGCGGGTAGTTCCAGGGGGCGACCTGACCGACCACGCCGGCAGGCTCACGCCGGATCATGCTGGTGTGGGTGCTGACGTATTCCCCGGCGGCCTTGCCCTCCACCACGCGCGCCGCGCCGGCGAAGAACCGCACGTTGTCGACGGTGAACTCCACGTCGAAGTCGGCCGTGCTCTTCGGCTTGCCGACGTTGGCGGACTCGATGCCGGACAGGTTCTGGGCGTCGCCGGCGATCGCGTCTGCCAGCTTGTGCAGCGCCGTGCTGCGCTCGGCCGGCGTGGTGAGCGACCACGCCTCGAACGCCTCGCGAGCGGCACCCACCGCCCGGTCGACGTCGGCGGCATCGCCCTTCGGGACCTCGGCGATCACCTCCTCGGTGGCCGGGTTCACGACCTCGGTCGTCTCGCCGCTGGCAGCGTCGGACCAGTCGCCGTTGATGAACATGCGGTGCTTCGTGGCGGAGAGCGTCATGGACCTACCTCTGCGGGCACGTTCGAACTGGGTGCAGGAGCAAGCGTGAGGCCGGTATCGGTCGATTCTAGCGCCGGCCGCGGCGGATTCGGTGGGCTACGCCCTGCGCACCGGTAGGAAGCCGCCATCGGCGGCCCGGGCCATGACGAAGAGCAGGTCGGCCAGGCGGTTCAGATACGGCACGACCTGGGAGTCGGGGAGCTCGCCGGCCTCGGCCAGGGCCACCGCCCGCCGCTCGGCACGGCGGACGATCGTGCGGGCCAGGTCGATGGCCGCGCCGGTCATCGACTGGCCGGGGATCACGAACTCAGCCGGCATCTCGTGCCCCGCCTCGATCGCGTCGATCTCACCTTCGAGCCAGGTCACCATCTCGGCGGTGACGAGCGTCTCCCCCGGCTTCAGCCGCGAGCGGCGATCCAAGTGGGTCGCCAGCTCGGCGCCGACCACGAAAAGCTCGCGCTGAAGGCGGAGGATCAGCTCCTCGAGCACGGCCTCGGTGCGATCGGTGGCGGCGCCGATGGCTGCGCGGGCCAGCCCCAGGGCCGAGACCGCCTCATCGGTGGTGCCGTAGGCGTCGGTGCGTGGATCGGCCTTGCTGACCCGGTCGCCACCGTACAGCAGGCCCGTCGTGCCGGTGTCCCCCTTCTTCGTGTAGATCCGCATGCGGGCCAGATGGTACCGCCCGCCGGCGCCAGCCCCGGCACGGTTCATGCACCCACGCACTCGGCGTGAGTGCAGGCAAGCGCATCCTGGTGGTCAACGACACGAAGGAGATCCTGGAGCTCTTCCGCGACTTCCTCGAGAAGGAGCTCGGCCACCAGGTGATCATGATGAGCTTCGCGCCGGACGAGCTCGATCGCATCGCCGACGAGAAGCCGGACCTGGTGATCATCGACTTCATCATCGGGGACCGCGAGATGGAGGGCTGGCAGCTGCTCCAGAAGCTGCGGATGAATCGGTCCACCGCCAAGATCCCGATCATCGCGTGCACCGCCGCAGTGCGGCAGGTGCGCGAGTCCGAGGCCTACCTGGTGGAGCAGGGAATCGAGGTCGTCCTCAAGCCGTTCGACCTCGACCAGCTGGAGGGGGCGGTCAAGCGCGCCCTCACCGATAAGGGGAAGACGCTCAGGGCCGTGACCTAGAAGAGGCCCGGGGGCGGCTCCCAGCGGTCGGCCAGCAGCGTGACCTTGACCGGAGGTCCCACCACCTCCTCGGCCTTCTGCTTGACCGTCTGAATCAGCTCGCCGGCCCAGGGGCAGAAGGGCGTGGTCAGCACCATCTTGATCTCGGTGGGCGTGTCGTCCGCCCCGATCTCGATGTGCTTGATCAGGTCCAGGTCCACGATGCTCATCCCGATCTCCGGATCGTGGATGTCGTAGAGCGCGGTCATCACCTCGTCCACCTTGGCGAGGTTGGAATCGATCGTCATATCCCGACCAGAATACCAGTGATTCGCAGGAGAGCTTCCGGGGGCCACCCGTCCGGCGCCGCGAAGCTCGCTCGCCGCCCCGCGCGTCAAGCGTGGTGAGCACTGCCGCTACACGAGGCGGGTGTCGAACTTCGGATGCGGGGCCGGGACCGCGGGCCGGACGCGGGTGTAGCCCTCGTACGCCACGCCGTCGCGATCGAGGGCGGCGCGCAGCTCGACCGCTTCTTGGGCGGCATCGGGCTGGCTGGCGTGGCAGGCCAGCGCGGCGATCTTGCGCCCGGCCACCGGGGTGATGTCGATGCGGTGGGTCGCGGCGCCCTCCTCCGCGGAGAGGTCGTAGCGCTTGGTGCCCGGGCCGAAGACTGGGGCCATGACGTAGACCGCGTGCGGCGCCATGCCCGCCTCAGCAAGCCGCTCGACCGCCCAGCGGGTGGCCGCGCCAACCACCACGTGATCGGGATGGCCGGTGATGCCGTGCGCACCGAAGGTCACCACCGCATCGGGGCGCCGGTCGGCGAGCCAGCCGGCGATGTCGTCGACCAGTTGGGCGAAGGGCGCGTCCGCCACCCCACCGTCGGGATAGCCATCCAGGATCGTCACCTCGTGCAGCCCGATCTTGCCGGCCGCGCAGCGCAGCTCGTCCTCGCGGACGGCAGCCACGTCCTGATCCTCCGCACCCTCGGCGATGCCCGCCTCGCCGCGCGTGGCGACCAGCAGACGCACGATGCGGCCGGCGTCATGCGCCGTGGCCAGCGCCCCCGCGCAGGCGAAGCTCTCGTCGTCGGGATGGGCCAGCACTGCGGCCAGGCCGCCAACCCTGTCGTCCGGACGGTCGGTCACCGCTGCTCCTCACTCATCCTCGTCGCTGAGCCGCGGCGAGCCGCGTCGCTCGACCGCGGCCCTCATCGTACGCAGGACCGCCAGCTTGGCGCTCGCCACCTCGGCGATGAAGCGATGCGTGCCCGGCTCATCGAGCTCCGAACCCGGCGGTGCCGAGTCGCGGCCCACATTCAGCCAGGCCAGGTGATAGCGCTCCATCCGGCCCCACACGCGCTCGAGCAGCTCGTCGGAGTTGAGCAGCCACGCCCGAAACAGGGTCCAGTCGGGCTGCTGGACCAGCGCCTCGCCCTCGCCGATCAGCCGATCGGTGAGCGCCAGGAATTCGCGCCGGGACATGACCGGGCCGCCGGATCGGGCCATGCCGCCGAGGATACCGGGGGTGGACATCGGCAGGGCAACCGCATCCGATTCGAGCGGCTGGGCCGGCGCCTTTCCTGCCATATGCGCGCCCAAGTAGCACGTGGTCCGCTTTTGAGGTGCTGGCAAGCCTAGCTCGGCCGGCCCCACGCTCAGCCGCCCGTCTCCCCGACCCGAAATCGGGCGGAAAGCACGCCTCGTGCTCGCCCTACGAACGTATGGCAGGAAGGTGGAGCGATGAAACTAGGAGTCGTCGACGAACCGCAGGCGCGGCATGTCGTCCAGTTGTGCTACCGCCGAGCAAGGCCACAACATAGCGGCCCGACCTTATCCACACCGCTACATCTTGTGGATAAGCGCCCATCCGGCGGGCTCTCGGGTGCTATCATGATCGGCGCGATGCCCTCCTCCACGACACTCTCCGCCAAGCTCATCTTCCCCACCAAGGAGATCGTGGAGGAGTTCTACCTCCCCATCATCTACACCGCCTGCCGGACCTGCTACTCGGAGCAGCTTCCCGACCAGATTTGGGACAAGGCGGTTAGCCGCCAGGTGGCCGACGAGAAGCAGCAGGGCCTGGTCCGCAAGGTGATGGAGTCGGGCCACGGCTCGACCATCGAGCACGTCAACTTCACGTTCGCCATCAGCGGCGTGACCCGGACGCTCTCCCATCAGCTGGTGCGCCATCGGGCCGGGACCGCCTTCGACCAGCAGTCGCAGCGCTACGTCAGCTTCAAGAAGCGTGACAACTACACCGTCCCCGACTCGATCGCCAAAGGTGAG
>JBKOZM010000105.1:0-7790 GCA_046725855.1 Chloroflexota bacterium
CATCGGGACTGCTCCCTGTGGGAGTGTTTAATGCCACTTCAATTGGAAATTGTGAGTCCGGAGCGGCGGGCCTACAACGACGAGGTCGACATGGTGGTCGTGCCGGCCCTGGACGGGCAGCTGGGCATCCTGCCGCACCACACCCGGTTGATCAGCGCGCTCGGGATCGGCGAGCTGAAGATCAAGAAAGGCGGCACGGAGACCCTCCTGTTCATCTCCGGCGGCTTCGTGGAGGTGCGGCCGGACAAGGTCATCGTGATGGCCGACCTGGCGGAGCACTCCGAGGAGATCGATGAGGCCAAGGCGGTCGAGGCCCGCAAGCGCGCCGAGGCCGCGCTGGGCGAGGTCCACGACCCGGTCGACATCGCGCGCGTGCGTGCCGCGCTGCAGACCGCCCTGATGCGCGAGCGGATCGCCACCCGACGCCGGTCCCGGGGGTAAGTGCGCCTGTACCACCAGTGGTGGTTCATCGGCGGTTCTCCGGATCAGTTGCCATCGGCTTACCACCGCTGGTGGTGTGGTGACGGCGGTGCGGCGCGAATGGGGACCAAATCCACCGGTGCACCACCACCAGTGGTAAGGGGGCGTGGGCTACGATCCTCTACGTGACCGACGAGGAGCACCTGGCGGCCAGGGAGGCGGAGCGGGCGCATCTGCGTGGCCCGGTCGGGAAGCAGGATCGTGGCTTCCGGCGGATGCAGGAGCTGCGCAAGGTCAGCCGCGACTACCCGTTCATCTGTCCGGTCGACTTTCTGCCGCACCGCGGCTCGCCGCCCGGCCAGGATCCGAACCTGGACCCGACCTTCATCGCCAACCATCGCCAGGACGACGGCGCCCACTACCTGGGGTGAACGGCCAGGAAGGTTCGTGGCGCTCCTCGAGAAGCCGGCGTAGGATCGGGCTCCAATGCTGTCCTGCGACCAGTGCGGCGCGCGGCCGCCCCAGCTTCCCGTGCGGATCGAGATCGTGCGCGAAAGCGGCCCGATCGGCCTTGCCGGTATGCCCGGACCGGGCGAGACCGCGAACTTCACCAAGGGCTATGCCTTCTGCTCCGGGGAGCATGCCTACCTCTGGGCCCGCGAGCGTCACTACATGCTGTGCAACCGCGCGCCGACGCCGTTCGAGGCCGGCATGCAGCCGTACTTGCCATCGCGCCACCTGGGTGGACGGGTGGGGCTGTGCGACGGCCACCACACCGGCGCGCACGAGTGGAAAGAGGCGTGGCCGGCCTGACGTTCGGCCGCGCAGCGAGCGTCGACGGCTAGACTGCATCGGGCCATGCAGAAGTTCATCGTCACCGGCGGGTCGCCGCTCAACGGCGAGGTCCGCATCGCCGGCGCCAAGAATGCCGTCCTGAAGCTGATGGCCGCCGCCACGCTGACCGACGAGCCGTGCCTGCTGCGCAACGTGCCGCGCATCAGCGACGTGATGATCATGCGCGAGACGATGAGCGACATCGGCTTCGAGGTCCGACGCGCCGGCGGCGACGGGCTGCAGATCACAGCCGGCCGAGCCGACTGGCTGTTCGTCCCGCTCGAGGCGGCCATGAAGATGCGCTCCTCGTTCATCCTGCTCGGGCCGCTGCTGACGCGGTTCGGCCGCGTCATCATCAGCAACCCCGGCGGGGACCGGATCGGGCGACGGCCGGTCAACCTGCACGTGGACGCGATGGAGCAACTGGGCGCGCGGATCGAGTACAAGAACGGCTACTACTTCGCCGAGGCGCCGGACGGACTGCGCGGCACGCGGATCGAGTTTCCCTACGTGACGGTGATGGGCACCGAGAATGCGTTGCTTGCCGCGGTGCTGGCTCGGGGCACCACGGTCATCGAGAACGCGGCGCAGGAGCCGGAGACCGACGACCTGATCGCCATGCTGTGCGGGATGGGGGCGCGCATCGAGCGCACCGCCGAGTATCGGATCGAGGTCGAGGGCGTCGACCGGCTGCACGGCATCGAGCACCACGTCATGGGCGACCGGCTGGAGGCCGGCACCTTCGCCATCGCGGCGGCGGTGACGGGTGGTGAGGTATCCATGACCGGCGTCGACCCGACGCACCTGGGCGCCTTCCTGGACGTGCTCGGCAGCATGGGTGTTCCCTACGAGACGACCGATGACGGCCTGCGCGTCGGGAGCGCGTCTCACGGCCCTGGCGCCTACCGGCCAACCGATGTCGAGACGCAGCCCTATCCGGGCTTCGCCACGGACTTGCAGGCGCCGCTGGCGGTCCTCATGACCCAGGCCGATGGCGAGTCCACGATCCACGAAACGATCTACGAGGACCGCCTCGACTACACGACCGAGCTGATGAAGATGGGCGCGGTGATCGAGGTGATGGACGAGCGGCACGCCCGGATCGCCGGCCCGACCCCACTCCACGGCCGGGAGGTGCAGATCGCCGACCTGCGCGCCGGCGCCACGCTGGTACTCGCCGCGCTGGCCGCCGAGGAGACGAGCGTCATTTCCGGCGTGGAGCACGTCGACCGGGGCTACGAGCAGATCGAGGCCAAGCTGGTGGCGCTTGGCGCGCAGATCCAGCGCATCGACGCCTAGCCGTGAGCGGGCCGCATCGGTTCACGGCCACCCTGGAGGCTGCGCGCGCGGGCGGGGCGATCGTCCTCGTGCCGCCGGACGTGGCCACGGCCCTGGGCGGGCTGAAGCAGATGCGGGTGTTCGGCACGCTCAACGGCGTGGCCTATCGCAGCAGCACCATGCCGTACGGCGGCCGCGGCCTGTTCATGGGCGTCCACAAGGCGACCCGCGAGGCCGCCGGCGCGGCTTTCGGAGATGTGGTCGAGGTCGAGGTCACCCGCGACGACGCACCGCGGATCCTGGAGCTCGCGCCTGAGCTGGAGGCGGCCTTTGCCGCCGAGCCCGCCTTGCGCGAGCGCTTCGACGCCCTGTCATTCTCCCGCCGCCGCGAGGTTGCCGAGCCGATCTCCCAGGCGAAGCGGCCCGAGACTCGCGCCCGCCGCCTCGAGGACGCCCTCGCCCGCCTCCGCCTGGACTGACCCGCTTACCGGCCGGTTTGGCAGCTGGGGCACCAGTAGGTGACCCGCGCCTGCAAGCCCTGGGGACGGCTCATGATCCGTGTCCCGCAGCGGCGGCAGGGACGGCCAGCGCGGCCGTAGACCCATAGCGAGGCGCCGTGGCGAGGCACGCCGGTGGTGACACGCCGTCCGCCGCCGGCACCGGCCAGCAGCAGCCGACGCGCGGTGGCGACCAGCGCGTCGAAGGTGGCGTCCGAGACCGCGGACACTGGCGCCCACGGATCAAGACGCTCGACGAAGCAGATCTCCGACTTGTAGACGTTGCCGATGCCAGCCAGTGCCCGCTGGTCGAGCAGGGCCTCGCCCAGGGCCACGTCGGGGCGGGCGCGCAGGCGACGGACCGCCTCCCCGGCATCGAAGTCAGGAGACATGAGGTCGGGGCCGAGCGCGGTCAGCGCGGCGTGGCGGTCGACCTGCGCATCGGTGAGCAGCTCCACCTCCGGGGCGTCGAAGCAGACGGCGACGACTCCATCGGTCTCGAGCACGCAGGAGGCGCGCGACACGGGCAGGCGCCATGGCTCGCCGGAGGCGTATCGGTGCCAGGAGCCGCGCATGCGCATGTGCGTCCGCAGCCAGCGCCCACCCGAAAAGCCGATCAGCAGGTGCTTGCCGCGCGCCTCGACCGCGGTGACCTGTGAGCCGACGAGCGCGTCCAGGCGGGGCACACGAACGAGGCCGGGACGGGGTTGCGCGCGCGCCGTCCGGACGGTCCCGCCGACGAGCGACCGGCGCAGCACGACGGCGGTTCGGAAGATGGTGTCGCCTTCGGGCATGGACCGATGGTACCGGCCGATCGGCCCAGGCCAGTCGGTATACTTCGGACCGCCCAAGCCAACCCGTACGGATGCAGCCTGAGCGCGCATGAAGATCGGCATCGACCTCGGCACCGCGAACATCCTGGTCTACGTCAAGGGCAAGGGCGTCGTCCTCAACGAGCCATCGGTCGTCGCCATCAGCGACGACGACAACCGGCTCGTGGCGGTGGGTGAAGAGGCGCGCGAGATGATCGGGCGCACGCCGGGCAACGTGCGAGCCATCCGGCCGATGCGCGACGGCGTGATCGCCGACTACCTGATCACCGAGGCGATGCTGAAGTACGTCATCAACAAGGTGGCGCGGGTGCGCCTCTTCAAGCCGGACGTGATGATCAGCGTCCCGTCGGGCGTGACGAGCGTCGAGAAGCGGGCCGTCCGGGACGCGGCGCTCAAGGCTGGGGCGCGTGATGCGTTCCTCATCGAGGAGCCGCTGGCGGCGGCGATCGGCTCGAACGTCCCGATCTCCGGCCCCTCCGGCAACATGGTGATCGACATCGGTGGCGGCACGAGCGAGATCGCGGTGATCGCCCTGGGCGGGATCGTGATCAGCGCCTCCGTGCGCGTCGGCGGCAACCGCTTCGACGAGGCGATCACGAACTACATCCGCCGCAAGTACAACCTGATGATCGGCGACCGGACCGCGGAAGAGGTGAAGATCGCGATCGGCTCCGCCCTGCCCCTGGATGAGCCGATCACCATGGAGGTGAAGGGGCGCGACATGATCGCCGGCCTGCCCCGCACCATCCCCATCACCTCGACCGAGATCACCGAGGCGATCGAGCAGCCGCTCCAACAGGTGATCACCGCCGTTCGCAACGTGCTGGAGCAGACACCGCCGGAGCTGTCGAGCGACATCATCGACAAGGGCATGGTCATGACCGGCGGCGGCTCGCTGCTGCGCAACATGGACACGCTGCTGACCCAGGTGACGGGCATCCCCTGCCACGTGGCGGAGAACGCCTTGAACTCGGTGGCGGTGGGGACCGGCCTGGCGCTTGAGCACTTCGGCACGTTCAGGAAGAGCCTGGTGAGCGCGTCGTGACCGCCTCGGCTCCGGCGGCTGTGCGCGCCGGCGTCTCGGGGCTCACTCGGGAACGGACCGGGCCGAACGCTCGGGCGCTGGCCTTCGCCGACTTCCACATCCACACCCGCTTCAGCCGGGACTCGATCCTGTCCGAGGACAAGTTCATCCGCGTCGCCCTGGAGCGCGGCCTGACCCACGTGGCCATCACCAACCACAACAACGTCGAGGGCGCGATCTCCGTCCGCGACCGGGTGGCAGAGCTCGATGTCGACGACCGGCTCACGGTGATCCTGGGTGAGGAGGTCTCGACCGCCGACGGCGAGCTGGTCGGCGTCTTCCTGCAGCGCACCATCCCGCGCGGCCTGTCAGCCGAGGAGACGGCGGACGAGATCCACGCGCAGGGCGGCCTCGTCTCGGTGCCCCACCCCTTCGACCCGTTCCGGGCCGCGCACATCCGCCTGGATCCCCTGGTGCGCCTCGCCGAAACCGGAAGGGTGGACATGCTGGAGGTCTTCAACAGTCGCGTGACGTTCCAGCGCCACAACCAGGAGGCGGCCGAGTTCGCCGCCCGCTACGAGATCCCCGGGATCGCGGCCAGCGACAGCCACTCCTCGTTGGAGGTGGCCATGAGCTTCAACGCCATGCCCGCCTTCGAGAGCGCGGAGGAGCTGAACGCCGCGCTGGCGCTCAACGAGTGGCACGGCAGCCGCTCCACCGTCTTGATTCATGTCACCACGCGGTACGCCGTGTGGAGCAACGTCATCGGGCGCTGGCGCGGCCGCCAGACGGCCGCCGAGACGCTGCTCGGACCCGAGCCGCCACGCCACGTCCGAGCGGAGCCGATCGAGGCGCCCGCGCCAGAGGAGCTGCCCAAGTCTGGCGATCCTGAGGCGTCGAGTGACGAGGGATAGCGACCCACCCAGGGAGGACCCGACCGGGCCGACCGACTCAGGCGGGTCCACCGAACCGACCGGACCAACCCACCCGACCAGCCCGCATGAGCACGGGCACTCGGTCTACGAGCCGGCCGAGTTCCTCGACGCGCCGGCGACCGAGACGATCCCCGAGCGCGAGGTCAGCCTTCGGCGGCGCTTCTTCAACCTGCGGACCATCGGCTCCATCGTCTTCGGGCTGCTGCTGCTCTTCCTCCTCTTCCGCTTCGTCCTGAACATCGATCTGGGCCGAACCTGGACGCTGATTGCCACCGCCAACCCGCTCTTCCTGTTGCTGGCACTGGTCGCCTACTACCTCACCTTCCCGGTCCGCGGCTTCCGCTGGCGCTTCGTCCTGGCCCGATCCGGAACGCGGGTGGGATTCGGAGACGCGACCGAAATCCTGTTCCTGTCGTGGTTCGTGAACTGCCTGGTGCCGGCCAAGCTCGGGGACCTGTATCGCGCCTACCTGCTCAAAGGGAACTTCGGAGCGTCAGCCTCGCGCACCGTCGGCACCATCTTCATCGAGCGCATCGCGGACATCATCGTCATCTTCGGGCTGGCGCTGGCGGCCGGCTTCTGGAGCTTCCGGGGGCGGGCGCGGCCGGAGGTCGACTTCATCTTCCTGGTCGGCTTCGCCGTGGCGCTGGCATTGGTCGCCTTCGTCATCGGCCTTCGTTTCTGGGGCCACCGGCTCTCACGGTTCCTGCCGGAGCAGGCGGCCGATCTGTGGGCGCGCTTCCACGAGGGCAGCACCGGAGCGTTATCGGCGCGCTCCCTCCCGGTCATCGGCCTGCTGACGGCGGTCATCTGGCTGCTCGAGGGCCTGCGCCTGTACTTCGTCATTCGGGCGCTCGCCCTGCCGGACGTCGGGCTGGGCATCAGCGCCTCGGTGTTCGTGGCGCTGGCAGCGGCACTGCTGACCGCCGTGCCGCTCACGCCGGCGGGGGTCGGCTTCGTGGAGGCCGGGATCACCGCCGCGCTCGTGATCTACGGGGTGGCGGGCGACTCGGCGGCTGCCGTGGCGATCACCGATCGCGGCATCAGCATCCTGACCGTCATCGTGCTCGGTGGGCTGCTGTACGCGTTCAGCGACAAGGTGCGGCGCGCGCATGGCGTGCGCGGGAGGTCGTAGGCCGGAGCTCCAGAGGCCACCCGGAAGGGCGCCGATCGGCCGCTCGTCGGTACCTTTCTCCCATTGAGAGCGAGGGGTCGCGCTGCGATCCTGCGGTTGCTCGTACGCACCACCGGAAGCCCATTCCGGTGGCCCGAACGGCGCACGGACGAGGCGCATGACGCTCCAGACGCCGCGATCGTTCAACAGCTGGCTCCGGAGCCAGCTGAAGGAAAAGAAGATGAGCCAGCGCCAGCTGGCGCTCCAGTCGGGCGTGGACCACTCGACGATCTCGAGGCTCATCAAGGGCGACCGCATGCCGTCGCTGGGCACCGCGACGAAGCTGGCGCGTGGGCTGCGCGAGATTCGAGACGAGTCGGAGGGGCCAGCCTATTTCGCCAGCCTCACCGGGCGCCAATTGCTTCCCACCGCGCGGGTCGAGTACGCCCTGCGCGGCGACGACGCGCTCAACGAGGGCGACGTGCGCGACCTCATGCAGGCCTACATCGCGGTTCGAAATCGCCGCCTGCGCGACAACGGCTCGCTGCCCAACGGAGCGGCGGCAGCCGGTGCCACGGCCAGTGGCGAGGCCGGCAGCGAGGAGTACGGCGTGGCCGGCGCCAGGCGCGGGGCCTGAGGCTCAGCCAGGGCGGCTGACCCTCACCCGGGATCGTCCGACCGCAGCGGGTCCGACCCGCGTGGACCGTCGATTCAGCCTGAACGCCCGTGGCGGCAGCTCCGGCAGGCGCTCACCCCGATACAGGAGCCAGGCGCGGCGGATGTTGACCGCGTCGTAGCCCTCGTCGACGCCCGGCGTCTCCAGCACCACCGCCGCCCCAGAAGCAAGTCGCGGAT